>CAUQLO010000031.1:0-20764 GCA_963518725.1 uncultured Veillonella sp.
CCTCTGACTGTTAATTCCGGTAAGCTAATATCATGACTCATAAAATCATGCTTCATAGTTATACCTCCTTAAAATACACTACTATCTAGTCTATTGTATCAATATTCTCAAGGACTTTCAATAAGTAAAGTGCTAAATTGTGTATACATGATTGATTTCTAAGGGTATAATGAAAGTATTCATAAACGGTTCATGTTAATGGTGTATATATAATGATATATATCGTAAATAATAAGGAGATACACTATGAGAAGAAAGATATTTGGAGCCCTTTTACTAGCTCTATCTATGCCAATCGCATTACACGCAGAAGACATCGCCGTGGTGAAAACGGTACCAGTCGTGGTAGGAGAACGCATTTCTGCCACAGCGTCCCCAGAGACGAATCGCATCATCCGAGAAGAGACGATGAAAGCTAGACAAGGAAAACAACATATTATTGCGCCAGCGGCGAAAGCCTTTACAGACCGCTTGCAAGTGACGGTAAAGCCAGAGATGATCAAAGAAAATCATATTTCTATGACCTATCCAAAAGTGCAATCCGTTAGCCCTTACGTGACAAAAGCCATCAACAAAACGATTACGGACTATGTAGAAAAACTTCGTAAAGAGGTGCGCAAAACAAATGAAAAAGCCCTCGATGGAGAGAAGGAAAACCTATACATGAGCTATGACATCAAGGCTGATGGAAATGGGATTTTATCGGTGACAATCACTACCTATACGATTCAGGACAATGCCTCTCATGGGGTGAACGTGGAAACAGGGTTTACCTTCAACACTACAACAGGACGATCCTTGTCATTAAGTGACTTCGGTGGCTTACCGCAAGAAACGATTGCAAATGGCTTGCAGCAATTACCAACAGAAGGTAAGAAAGCGATCTTCGCAGACGCAGCGCCGAGCAAACCAAATAGTTTCTTTGCCCGTGAAAACCACGATGTGGTGTTAATCTACAATCAAGGCACGATTGCGCCTATGTCTAGTGGTACGATCTATGTGCCTGTAGGGAACTTGGGACGATAGAATGACCCTCTCACTGTTAGGGAATCATGACCTGATACAGAAAGAAGGGAATCCACCGATTTGCTAGGTAGGATTAGGTACCAATACAAAAGAAGCGAATAGATAGAAAAGCAGAGATGCGGTTATGAAGTATAACTGTATCTCTGCTTTATGTTTGTTTTATCATATTTTTTTGAAAGACAGCAATAGTCATCCCCTTCATGTGGGACAATCTATGGATTAATGCTGTTGTTTCTTCGGCGCATCAAGTCGCTTATAATACGCTTTATCGATGTCTGCATAGGAGATTATCCCCTGCTGTGCCATGAGGTTTAATACGGTCCGTTGTCGTTGTTTCGTCGCATCGATGTTGCTGACTGGGTTAAAGTAGGACGGCGCCTGAGGAATGCCAGCAAGCACGGCGGCTTGGCTCAAGTTGAGGTCCTTCGGATCCGTGTTAAAGTACCCTTCAGAGGCTGCTTTGATACCATAGTAATCAGTGCCATAATAAATAGTGTTCAAATACATGGTAATGATTTCATCTTTGCTGTAATAATGTTCCATTAAATAGGCAAGGAACATTTCCTCCACCTTGCGAGACATAATCCGTTTAGAGGAGAGGAATAAATTTTTCACCAATTGTTGGGTAATTGTACTGCCACCCTCCACAGTTTGACCAGCCACGGTATTCGTATACAAGGCGCGACCAATGCTAAAGAAATCTACCGCTCCATGCTCATAAAAACGTTTATCTTCAGTCGCCACTAATGCTTGCTTCACAATAGGGCTAATGTCTTCGCTGCGAACGCGATGCTCTGGTGGCACCCGTTTGTTCATGGCCTCCTCTACAGCTTGTTGGAAATGAAAGAGACGTTTAATACGGTCGATTCTGGAAAGTTGATCTTCCCTTTGTTCAATGGTTTGTTCTTTTGTAGTCTGTGCTGTATGTTGCGTAGGGGTGCTACTGCCTCCTGGGGTATACCCAGCGAACCAATATAAACCGCCAGCCGCCAAAGCGAGCACAAGAATGAGTTTAAAAAGTGTTTTCATGGGTTCATCATATCACATCTAGGATGTATCAACAATAGGGGGATAGAAACTGATATGATACAGGTAAGTGGTGCCATAGGTATTTGATAGAACGGTAGGTTATAGGAAATGACTATGAAATGATAGGTATATAGAATAAAAATGTATACAAAAGAATTTTTATAAAAAATACTTGCATTATTATACAAATGGTTGTATAATACGTTCATAAGATAAAAATAGGCACTGCACAGCAGTCAGTTACACAAAGAAAGAGGTCCATTATGAGCAACATTAACAAAGTAGTATTAGCCTACTCCGGCGGTTTAGATACATCTGTTATCATTCCTTGGTTGAAAGAAAACTATGGCGCAGAAGTTATCGCTGTATGCGTGAACTTAGGTCAACCAGAAGATTATGACGCAGTAGAGAAAAAAGCCATCAAATCTGGTGCTACTAAAGCGTACATCATCGATGCGCAAGAAGAATTTGTATCCGATTACATTTGGCCAGTGGTAAAAGCCGGCGCTGTGTATGAAGGTAAATACTTATTAGGTACGTCCTTTGCAAGACCATTAATTGCAAAAAAATTAGTGGAAATTGCCGCACAAGAAGGAGCCGATGCCATCGCTCATGGTGCCACAGGTAAAGGGAATGACCAAGTTCGTTTTGAATTGACTATTAAAGCACTTTCACCGAACACAAAAATCATCGCACCATGGCGTGAATGGGAATTGAAATCCCGGGAAGATTGCATGGAATACGCAGCGAAACACGACATTCCAGTAGTGGCAACTAAAAAACATCCGTACTCCATGGACCAAAACGTATGGCATTTATCCCATGAAGGGGGCGATTTAGAAGATCCTAAGAACGCACCTAAAAATGATGTATATTTAGTTAGCAAATCTCCAGAAGAGGCCCCAGATGTACCGACTATGGTGACCATCGACTTTAAAGAAGGCGTACCAGTGGCGGTAAATGGTCAAGCTATGTCTCCACTTACTATCTTACAAACGTTAAATGAAATCGGTGCAGCTAACGGCATCGGTATTGTAGATATCGTAGAAAATCGGTTAGTGGGTATGAAATCTCGTGGTGTTTATGAAAATCCTGGCGGAGCTATCATCATGTATGCGCACAGAGAATTAGAATACCTTTGCCTAGATAGAGCCACATACCATTATAAAGAATTGGTGGCTAATAAATACGCAGAATTGGTGTATGACGGCATGTGGTTTGCTCCATTGATGAGCGCCTTGCAAGCCTTCGTGGACAGCACACAACAAACAGTAACAGGTCAAGTCACATTGAAATTGTACAAAGGTAACATCATGAGTGCAGGCTCTACATCTCCATATTCCTTGTACAACCAAGAATTTGTAACATTTGAAGAAGATGATGTATATAACCAAGCTGATGCAGAAGGTTTCATCAACTTATTCGGATTGCCTTTGACAATCAATGCATTAATGAAAGAGAAAGCAGGTTTAAAATAATGGCGAAACTTTGGGGCGGACGCTTTACCAAAGGGACGGATAAGGCAGTAGAGGACTTCACGTCCTCTATTTCCTTTGACTCCCGCATGTATAAAGAAGATGTGGCAGGCAGTATTGCCCATGCCACAATGCTAGCAGAGCAACATATCATTTCTCAGGAAGATAAAAATGCCATCGTGGCAGGCTTACAGGCTATTGAAAAGCAAATTGATGCAGGGGACTTCGAGTTCTCTGTGGGATTAGAAGATATCCATATGAACATTGAAAAGCGCTTAACCGATGCCATCGGTGAGGCAGGCGGACGTCTACACACAGGTCGTAGCCGTAATGACCAAGTAGCGGTGGATTTGCATATGTATATCCGTAAGGCCGTAGTCCACATGGGGGAAGAGCTTGTGAACTTGCAACAAGCTTTCTTAGAAGTGGCAGAGAAATACAAAGATGTGATTACCCCTGGTTACACCCATTTACAACGGGCGCAACCGGTGTTATTTAGCCACCACATGATGGCCTACTTTTCCATGATGAGTCGTGACTTTGATAATTTGCCTTTGATTTTTAAACATGCCAATGTGATGCCATTAGGGGCAGGCGCTTTGGCGGGTACGACGTATCCTATCGATCAAAATATCACGAAGGAATTGTTGCATTTCGATGCCATCTATGAAAATAGTATGGATGCTGTCAGCGATCGTGATTATGTACTAGAATTTCTCAGCTTTGGGGCGAAAGTGATGATGCATTTAAGCCGGTTAAGCGAAGAACTAATCCTATGGTCTAGTACAGAATTTGGGTTCATCGAATTAGATGATGCACATTGCACAGGTTCTAGTATTATGCCGCAGAAGAAAAACCCAGATGTATGTGAACTCGTACGTGGTAAGACAGGCCGTATCTACGGTCATTTGATGGGACTTCTTACAACCATGAAAGGCCTGCCTATGACCTACAACAAGGATATGCAAGAAGATAAAGAAGGCGTATTCGACACCATCGATACTTTGCATTTCGCTATTTCTATTACGGCGGATATGTTACGCCATATGAAAGTTAATGGAGACCATACAAAAGCAGTGTTGGACGATGATTTCTCCAACGCTACAGACATGGCAGACTACTTGGCGAAAAAAGGTGTACCGTTCCGGGAAGCTCATGCCATCGTAGGAGCAGCGGTGCAACATTGCATCGAAAAAGGATGTGTGCTGTTGGATCTTTCAGTAGAAGATTTCAAAGCTATTTCACACCACTTTGAAGCGGATATCTTGGATGCCATCACCATCGAAGCCTGCGTAGCAGGTCGCAGTAACTACAGTGGTACAGCGCCAGAGTGCGTAGCTCGTCAAATGCAGATTGGACAAACAATCGTGGCAGAAGAAATGGCACAAATCCAACAATGGAAAGATAAAATACAATATTAGTGATCCTATTGTTGTAGGCAGTAAACTCCTCTAATTGTATGCAGATGCAGTTAGAGGAGTTTTTGCGTTATGGCTAGCATCGTTCATTTGGCATTTTTCAAGGGATGGCTATGTATCAAATATACAAGCATAAAGTATTTTGCTAACACAGAGCCATTTATTACGTCCTATCTTCATATGATATGATGGGTAGAATAAGTTTAGAAAGCACATATCGAAAATATATGATATAATCAATAATATATTTTTGTTACTAAATACTATGAGGTACTAACAATGAAATTAATCTCTTGGAATGTGAATGGCTTACGTGCAGCCATGACTAAAGGATTTATGGATGCATTCGATGCATTCGATGCAGATATGTTTTGCTTACAAGAAACAAAACTACAACCAGAGCAAATTGAAATGGTCTTGCCGAACCATGAACAATATTGGAATAGTGCAGTGAAAAAAGGCTATAGCGGTACGGCTATTTTTACAAAAGAAAAGCCAATTTCCGTAGTGAATGGTATTGGCATTGAGGAACATGACCAAGAAGGGCGTGTGATCACGGCGGAATATGAAAAGTTTTACTTAGTTACGTGCTATACACCAAATAGCCAACGTGAATTGGCTCGCTTGGAGTACCGCATGGAATGGGAAGTGGCATTCCGTGAGTATTTACTAGCATTAGATGCGAAAAAACCAGTCATCCTATGTGGTGACCTTAATGTAGCCCATCAAGAAATCGATTTGAAAAACCCTAAAACAAATCGTAAAAATGCTGGTTTCAGTGATGAAGAACGTGAAAAAATGACAGAACTACTAGCGGCTGGATTTACAGATACATTCCGCTATTTATATCCTGATGCGGTAGATGCTTATAGCTGGTGGTCTTACATGGGCAAAGCTCGTGAACGGAACGTAGGATGGAGAATTGACTACTTCCTAGTATCCAACAGCATTGCTGATAAAATCCAAGAGGCGAAAATCCATGCAGATATTTTTGGATCTGATCATTGTCCAGTGGAACTAGTTATCGATTTATAATTTCTATAATGAGCGTGCACTATGTCAATATTACATTTTGAACATATTTCTTTAGAGATTCATGGCCGTCAGATTTTGCAGGATATTTCTTTTTCTGTCGACGCTGGTGAAAGTATTACTATCGTGGGTCCTTCTGGGAGCGGTAAGAGCACGATATTAAAATTGGCAAGTTCCTTGATATCTCCTACGGGAGGTGCGATTTTCTTTCAAGGTAGGCCTATCGAAAGCTATGCACCGACAGAGTATCGCCAACGAGTGGCATACTGTTTCCAGCAACCCTACTTGTTTGGGCAAACGGTGCGAGGGAATCTAGCTTTTCCTTTTACCATGCGAGGTCGTTCTGTTGACGAAGCAAGAATCAAAGACCTATTCGATTTGTTTCATGTGGATCTGCAGTTGTTAGAGAAGTCGAATACGGAGTTATCCGGTGGTGAAATGCAACGAATTTGCTTAATTCGTAGTGTACTGTTTGCCCCTGAAGTGTTGCTATTAGATGAGGTAACATCTGCCTTGGACACAGAAAATACGGAGTGGGTAGAACAAGGCCTTATGCAGTTGCATAAAGAAGGCTTAACCTTGTTACAGGTGACCCATAATCTAGACCAAAGTGTTCGTATGGGGCAACGTCGTATCACTGTGAAAGATGGACATATTGCAGAATGTGAGGTGCTACATGGGGAGCTTTAATGCCTTATCGAATGAATCCTTAATGATGGCAACCGTGCTTATCGCCATGGCCGTTGTCGTGTCTTATCAGCAGAAAATGCGGTTAGAACTAGAAATATTGCATAGTGCCTTGCGAGCGGTAGTGCAACTAGTAGTCGTAGGGTATGTATTGCATTTCATTTTTGGTGCGGACCATCCTTTGTTTACTGGCGGTGTATTGTTGGTGATGCTGATCAGTGCCGCTATCAATGGAGGTAAACGAGGAGCTGGCATCAAACATGCTTCATGGATTGCAGGGGTCAGCATCGGTATTGGTGCTGTCCTTACGTTAACGGTATTATTGGGTGCTAACGTCTTATCCTTTACGCCGTATCAAATGATTCCTGTAGGAGGCATGGTTATGTCGGGTTCTATGGTGGCAGTAGGATTGTGTTTCCGCCAAATTATAACGAGCTTTAAGCGACGCCAACAAGAGATTCAGATTAAGTTAGCCTTGGGAGCTACGCCTATGCAGTCCTGTAAAGCAATCTTGCGAGAAGCTCTGATATTTAGCTTAGAACCGACCATCGATAGTGCGAAAACATTGGGCATTGTGGCCTTGCCAGGGATGATGACAGGCCTAATTTTGGCAGGCATGAGTCCTATGGAGGCCATCAAATACCAAATTATCGTCATTTTCATGACCTTTTCAACCGTATCCATTGCCATTGCCATAGCAGGATACTTGAGTTGTCGACAATTTTTCAATACGAAAGAACAGCTGATTCTATCTGATTCGTGATAGAATCAGCTTTTTTTATTGACTGTAACCCTGTTACGAGAGCATCCCTATCTTCCACAGATATATTTGTAAAATATTTTTAAAAATTAAATTTACCTATAAATTTAATAGGAATTTTTGAAAACCTATAGTCATATGGCACGAGTTGTGCTACTATTAGGGTATACACAATAGTATATTCTATGAAAAACGAGGTGGTATTATGGCACATTACAACCCTTACGAAAATATGCTGCAAACCTTAGACTTAGCAGCGGATACATTGGGTATTCCACGCAATGACTATGAAGTGTTGCGTCATCCAGAACGTGAAATGAACGTGGCGATTCCTGTACAAATGGATGATGGACATGTGGAAGTATTCACTGGCTATCGTTGCCAACATAGCTCCGTTCTTGGCGCTTCTAAAGGTGGATTGCGCTTTCACCCAGATGCAGACGAAAATGAAGTGCGCGCCCTAGGTGCGTGGATGACAATCAAAAATGCCATTGCTCATTTACCATATGGCGGTGGTAAAGGCGGTATCAAAGTAGATCCTAGAAAGTTAAGTGAAAGAGAGTTGGAACGGTTAACACGTGGTTTCGTTCGTAAAATTGCTCCTATCATTGGGGTAGAACGAGACGTACCAGCTCCTGATGTGAACACAAATCCACAAATCATGTCTTGGATCGTCGACGAATACAGCGCTTTAACTGGTCAATGGACACCAGGTATCGTAACAGGCAAACCATTAGCTATCGGCGGTTCCTTGGGCCGTAACGAAGCGACAGGACGTGGCTGTATGTTTACTTTGCTTTCCTACTTGGAAAAACAAGGTAAATCTATCAAGGATTTGACCATTGCTGTACAAGGGTTTGGTAATGTAGGTTCTGTGGGCGCTTTGTTGATGCACCGTGAAGGAGCTAAAATTGTTGCCATCGGTGACGTACATGGTTCTCTGTATAATGCAAACGGCATCGATGTAGAAAAAGCCTACGAATATGCAAACTCCCATGGCCGTTCTTTGGAAGGCTATGAAGAACCAGGTATGACACGCATTCCGAATCCAGACTTATTGTTGTTAGACGTAGATGTGTTATACTTAGCGGCCTTGGAAAACCAAGTGAACGAAGCGAATATGAAAGATGTAAAGGCTAAGTTAATTTTGGAAGGTGCGAACGGACCATTAACAAAAGATGCGGATTTATACTTCTTTGAAAAAGGCATTCCTGTATTGCCAGACGTATTGGCCAATGGCGGTGGCGTGGTCGTATCCTACTATGAATGGGTACAAAACAAAGCTGGCTTCTACTGGTCGGAAGAAGAAGTAAACGAAAAATTAGCGAAAAACATGAAGAAAAGCTTCGAAGAAGTATGGGCTATGCAAGAAGAGTTCAAGGTATACCCACGGCTGGCTGCGTACATGGTGGCATTGCGCCGTTTAGTAGAGGCATTAAAAATTAAAGGATATAACGGTTAGTGTATTATCCTGTCTGCTCATCTTAGGTGATGTCATACTTACTAGACAGCTAGATGTTGTTATCATAACTAGATAGTCAGATGAAAAGATAGCCTGGGAATATAGGCTAATAGTATATAAAAAAAGGAACTATACAAGATCGAATGATCGTTGCATAGTTCCTTTTTGTGCTTTGTATAGGTTCTACCTAAGAAGATAGGTCCCTCATCTATGTTGCAATAGACGCGGGACCTATTAGGTATAGATCAGAGTTTTACTTAATATGTTTACTACCACGTTCTGTCATGGCTACACCGTCTTGGCAAAGAGGGCAATTGTCAGGTTGGAAGGTAGGTACTGTTAAATTCAATAAAGCTTGTACTTTTTCTTTTGGTACACCGAAGTCAGCTTTACCGCCGCTGCGGTTGACAAGTAAACCAACGCCAACGATTTCGCCGCCAGCTTCGTTCACTACGTCAACAACTTCACGAACGGAACCGCCTGTAGTCACAATGTCTTCAACGATGAGAACACGTTGACCTTTTTCAATGCGGAAACCACGGCGCAAAGTCATTTTACCTTTTTCCCGTTCTGTAAAGATAGCGCGAGTGCCTAAAGCTTTACCTACTTCGTGGGCCAACAAGATGCCACCAGTCATAGGTCCAATCACAAGTTCTACGTTTTGGTCTTCAAAACGGCGAGCTAATTCTTGGCATAATTGCTCAGTGTATTTTGGATGGGATAAAACGTTAAACTTTTCCACATACATAGGGCTGTGAAGTCCGGACGTTAACAAGAAATGTCCTTCTAAAATAGCTTGTGTATCGATCAATAATTGTTTTACATTGTCTTCTGTCATCATTTTTGAACTGTCTCCATTTCCTCAATAATTAAACGAACTGCTTCTTGTGGGTTTTCTGCCTGTGTAATTGGTCGACCTACTACAATGCGAGAGGCCCCATCTTGTAGTGCGCTACTTGGTGTAGCGATACGCTTTTGGTCATTGGTCGCTGCAAAGGATGGGCGAATGCCGGGGGTAACGATTAAGAAATCATCGCCGCAAGCTTCTCGGATGAGCTTTGCTTCCAGTGGGGATGCTACCACTCCATCGACACCAGCCTCTTTGGCTAGTTTCGCTAACCTTACTACATGGTCTGAAATAGGTAATGAGCCACCAATAGCGGACCAGTTTTCGTCGTCAAAGCTCGTTAGGGCTGTGATAGCCAATAGCTTTGGACGCTTCACACCGAGCTCTTCGGCTTGTTCTTTGGCCGCTTTCATAGCCGCCTCCATCATCACCTTCCCGCCTTGGCTGTGGATGGTAATGAGCTTGGCGCCTAGCCGTGTTAAGGATTTAATGCCGTGAGCCACAGTGTTCGGGATATCGTGTAATTTCAAGTCAAGAAATACAGATTTATTGTGGTCTCGCAAATAGGCTACAGTTTGTTCGCCTGCTGCATAGAATAGTTCCATGCCAACTTTGTAATAGCTGACGGAATCGCCTAAGGATGTGACGATGGATGTCATGGCTTCCATCGAGGACACATCTAAGGCTACAATTAAACGATCATCTGCCATAGGAACCTCCTTGTTTCACAAATCGTACTATTATTTCATAGTTTATACTGAAAGTCAAGGATTTTTAGATATTCGTTGAAATTTGTATGACTATATTTTATAATGAAACTAAAATTAATAGGTGTTCGATAGGAGATGAAAGTATGAAATTAGTTGTCACAGTAGTAGGACAAGATAGAGTAGGAATTATTGCTGGGGTGACTCGTGTGTTAGCGGATCATGAAGTCAATGTAGTGTCCATTAATCAAACCATCTTAGATGGTATCTTTAACATGATCATGATGTGCGAAGTCAGTGATTCCGCCGATTTAAGTGGTATCCAAAAAGCATTAGCCACAGAAGGGGAACAGTTAGGTGTTCAAATTTTAGCGCAAAATGCAGCCATCTTTTTAAGCATGCATCGTGTGGGATAAGAGAGGGTACCTATGTTAAGTATTGAAAATATTTTAGAAACGAATCGGATGATTCAAGATAATAAACTAGATGTGCGTACCATTACCATGGGAATCAGCCTGTTAGGATGTGTTTCAGAAGATGGGAATCGCATGTGCACTCGCATCTACGATCACATTACAAAAGAAGCAGAATACTTGGTGAAAACTGGGGAAGACTTAGAACGTGAATTAGGTGTGCCCATTATTAACAAGCGTATTTCTGTGACCCCCATTTCCTTAATTGGTGGGGCCTCTAACTTACCTAACTACGTGCCTATCGCTCATGCTTTGGACAAAGCGGCAAAAGCAGTGGGCGTGAACTTCATCGGCGGTTTCTCTGCCTTGGTATCCAAGGGATATACGGAAGGCGACCGCAAACTGATTGCCTCTATTCCAGAGGCCCTAGCGACGACGGATATTGTGTGTAGCTCTGTCGGCATCGGTTCTACAAAGGCGGGCATTAACATGGATGCAGTGGCTGAAATGGGGCACATTGTGAAAGAAACAGCTCGCCTCACCGCAGATAGAGATGCCTTGGGCTGTGCGAAGCTTGTGATTTTCTGCAATCCTGTAGAAGATAACCCGTTCATGGCAGGTGCTTTCCACGGTGTCACAGAAGGACAGACCACAATCAGTGTTGGTGTCAGCGGTCCAGGGGTGGTGAAACATGCCTTAGAATCTGTGAAAGGCGAACCTTTTGACGTGGTAGCGGAAACGATTAAACGGACTGCTTTCAAAATTACTCGTGTAGGACAATTGGTGGCGCAAGAAGCATCACGTAGATTGAATAAACAATTTGGCATCATCGATATTTCCTTGGCGCCAACACCAGCCGTAGGGGACTCCGTGGCACATGTACTAGAAGAAATGGGCCTAGAAGGGTGCGGTACACATGGGACTACAGCAGCCTTGGCCTTGTTGAACGATGCGGTGAAAAAAGGTGGCCTTATGGCATCCTCTCACGTAGGTGGATTAAGTGGTGCTTTCATCCCTGTCAGCGAAGATAAAGGCATGATTGATGCGGTTACTGTAGGAAGTCTATCCTTGGATAAATTAGAGGCCATGACCTGCGTTTGCTCCGTTGGATTAGATATGATTGCCATCCCAGGAGATACATCGGCGGCGACCATTTCTGCAATCATTGCAGACGAAGCGGCTATCGGTATGATCAATAACAAAACGACAGCGGTGCGACTCATTCCAGTGCCGAATAAGACCGTAGGGGATATCGTAGAATTTGGTGGCCTCTTAGGGTATGCGCCGATTATAAAAGTGCATCCATTTAGTTCGGAAGAGTTCATTCGCCGAGGTGGACGTATTCCGGCACCAGTACGTAGTTTGACGAACTAATGAGCCGAAACCATGTGGAATCTCCCATAGTAGTTGCATGTTATAGAATATAGTGAGGTAAGGTTATGAAACAAATTTGTGTGATGGAACCATTAGGTGTATCCGAAGAGTTATTACAATCCTTAGCAGAGCCCTTCAAAGCGGAAGGTTATGAACTAATCGTACATACTACGAAAGAAATTGACCAAGTGAAGTTACTAGACCGTGTTCGTGAGGCATCGATCATCATCTTGGCGAATCAACCATTGTCTGGGGAGATCATTCGCCAATGTCCGAATTTGGAATTTATTTCAGTGGCTTTCACAGGAGTGGACCACATCGATTTGGAGGCATGCCGTGAAAAAGGTGTCGTCGTGAGCAATGCGGCCGGCTATTCTACGCAAGCCGTTACAGAGTTGGTATTTGGGTTAGCCATTTCCGTACTACGTCATGTATTGCCTTGTGATGGTCGCACACGGACAGGCGGTACCAAAGATGGGCTACCTGGATTTGAATTGCATGGAAAAACCTTTGGTATCGTGGGAACAGGCGCAATCGGTAGCGCGGTGGCACGCATTGCAAAAGCATTTGGGTGCAAGGTCATCGCCTATAATCGTTCAGAAAAACCGGAACTAGTGGTAGAAGGGATTACGTTTACAGACCTAGACACAGTGGTACAAGAAGCAGATATTCTATCTCTACATGTGCCATTGACGGAGGCAACACGCCATTTAATCGATGGGAAACACATTGACATGATGAAAGATACAGCTGTGTTGATCAATACAGCACGAGGACCTGTAGTGGATAACGAAGCACTAGCTAAGGCGCTGAAAGCTGGCAAACTACGTGGGGCTGGCATCGATGTGTTCGAAGTAGAACCGCCAATTTCGACAGACCATCCATTATGCGATGCACCTCGTACAGTATTAACACCGCACATTGCCTTTGCTAGCCAAGAGGCCTTTGTCACACGAGCGCACATCGTGATGGATAATATCGTGGCCTTTCTACAAGGGGAACCTGTAAATCGGGTGTGTTAAATAGAGGGATATAAACTATTTAGCTTTATTCTTTAAATAAGAAATATAGAATGGGTAGTTTAAAAGTTAGCATCTAAGTAAAATGAAAGAGACTATGATGATAGTTGAGAGCTATTGTTATAGTCTCTTTTTATCATTGAAATAAACTCGAAAAATTGTTCGAAAAAAGTTTATTTAAATACGTATTTGTGTGTTATAATATAAATAAATAGAAGTAGTATTAAAACTATAAATCAATAAATATTATGGATGAAAGTTAAAGATTGATTGGAGGAAATTTAGCGTGAATATAATAAGTTTGTTTGCAGGTGCCGGAGGATTAGATTTAGGGTTTGAAAAAGCTGGATTTAATGTAGTGGCAGCTAATGAATATGATAAAACAATTTGGGAAACCTATGAAAACAATCACGATGCTGAACTTATAAAGGGGGATATTTGCAATATTTCTTCAGATATGTTTCCAGAATGTGATGGCATTATAGGCGGTCCCCCATGTCAATCTTGGAGTGAGGCAGGGTCTTTAAAAGGAATTGATGATCCAAGAGGGCAATTGTTTTATCAATACATACGTATTTTAAAAGATAAGCGACCGAAGTTTTTTCTTGCAGAAAATGTAAAAGGTATGATGGCAAAACGTCATAGTAGTGCGGTGGAAAATATAATTTCTCAGTTTGAAGCGGCAGGTTATGATGTGTTTATTTGTTTGTTAAATGCTAGTGATTATAGTGTGCCCCAAGATAGAAAGAGAGTATTTTATGTAGGCTTTAGAAAGGATTTACATGTTAAGTTTGAACCACCTACGCCACATGAAACTAAAAAAACATTTAAGGATGCAATCTTTGATTTAAAAGATTTGGCAATTCCAGCTTTAGAAAAAAATAAAACGAATGGTGATAAGTGTAAAGTTTTAAATCATGAATATTTTACTGGAGCATATTCCTCTATGTTTATGAGTAGAAATCGAGTTAGACGATGGGATGAACCAGCATTTACGGTTCAAGCATCAGGGAGACAATGTCAATTACATCCTCAAGCACCAGTAATGCCTAAAGTAGAAAAAAATAAAAATATATTTGAGCCAGGAAAAGAAGAACTTTATAGAAGATTAACGATAAGAGAGTGTGCTAGAGTTCAAGGATTCCCAGATGATTTTAAATTTTATTATACAAATCTTAATGATGCATACAAAATGATCGGTAATGCGGTACCAGTAAATCTAGCCTATGAGATGGCTAAGTCAATTTCAGTAGCATTAAATGGAGAAAATAAAGAAAAGAATTAACGTATAGATAGAATAGTGTAATTATGGGAGGGCAAACATGAGCGTTAAAAGTAATAATCAAGGGAGAGCATATGAATTTGCGTGCTTGAATACGTTACATGAAGAAATATCTAAGTATAGAGTTTCAAAAATTGAGAAAAATTCAACCTATGAAGCTGCAAAGCGGGCATGGAATACATTAGAGGAGTCTGAGAAAAATATATATAGAATCAGTGCATTAGCAGGAACTAATACAATTTTAGAACTTGAACCATTAATCTTGGATGATGGAGATGGGGAATTAGAGTTGAAACTGCAATCTGATGATAACGGTCAGGATGGAGATGTAAGGGATGTTTTAATTATTCGTAAAGATATTGAATGGGAAATTGGTATTAGTGTTAAGCATAATCATTTTGCAGTTAAGCACAGTAGATTGTCAAAAGGTTTGGACTTTGGTAAAAAATGGTATGGAATAGAATGTTCTGATAAGTATTGGGCGGATATAAAACCCATTTTTAATTATTTGGACGTAGAAAAGTCTAAACAAACTTTATGGAAGGATTTACCAAATAAAGAAGATGATGTGTATATGCCTTTGTTAATAGCGTTTAAAGAAGAACTAGATAGGCAGAATGAATTTGCAAATATTGCAAAAATGTTAGTAGAGTATCTTCTTGGAGAGTTTGACTTTTATAAGGTTATTGGCATAGATAGTAAAAGAACAACTCAGGTTCAGAGTTATAATTTAAGAGGAACTTTAAATCAAGAGGGAAAAACCCGTAAAAGAAGTATAAAGTTACCTGTCGCGTCATTACCTACACGGATTGTGAGCTTAGAGTTTAAACCTGATAGTAAAAACACTTTAGAGTTATATTTAGATAGAGGTTGGCAATTTACATTTAGAATCCATAATGCATCGAGTAAGGTTGAGTCGAGTTTGAAATTTGATGTGCAAATCATTGGTATGCCGACATCGATAGTTTCAATAGATTGTAAGTGGAAGTAGGATGCCTAATATTACGCATACATGACAAATAGCATGGTAATAAAAAATGGTATTGTAAGGTGTTAGATAGCATTTATAAAACTTTAGAGAAATAAAGGAGAGAACATGAATAAACTTATCTTTAAAAAGATAGAAAATGAAAATATTTTTGCGAAAGACTATGATAACTTTATAAAAAATAATGAAATAGAATTTTCTGATAGTGGAATTGCTGTTGTTTATGGTCCTAATGGAACGGGTAAAACTAGTTTTGTAAAAGCGTTATCGAATGGTGAAAAAACGGCTATTGAATATACATATAATGGTCTCGATTATACCGATGACTCCCAATTTGTTATCATTAATGATCAAAATAATAGAAATATTATTAAAGGAGAGACATCGGATTTTTTACTAGGTGATGATATCAAAAGAGAGAATGAATTATATGAATATATTACTAATAAATATGAAGAAATTTGTGCACAGAGTAATAAAATTCTAAAAGATAAATTTAAAATTACCTCAGTTAATAGCAAATTAATAGAGTGCTTTTCGAAGGAGGATAATTTTCAAAAAAATATTCAGGATTTAGCTAACAATAAATCTAAAGGTAAGAAAACAAAGTTAGATGATTATATTGTAGGGTGGAGTAAATATAGATTATGTGAGATTTCGCCTTATGATGAAACTAAATTAGAGTATTTCATGGGTGACTTATCTTCTTCAAAATCATTGATTCTTGAGATTGAAAGTCTAGACACAACAACGTTAACTGAGAATAGACGTATTCGAGAGGTGGAAAAGAATACAGAAGCAATTAGGATATTGTCACACTTTTGTGATACAGAAGAATGCATAGTTTGTGATTCAGTAAATATAGGTAGAGAAAATCTATTGGCTAAAAAAACTGAAAATAAAAATAATATTCTAGAGACACTAGAGCCTAAAATAAAAGAAATTTTGGAAAAATTACCCCCTAGTAGTGCAGATAAGGATCCTTTTAATATAAAAGATATTTTGATGGCAGCTATTGAAACAGGTGAATTAGATAGGATTTATAACCTAAAAGAGGACATTCAAAAATATAGAGAGATATTTGTAAAGAAAGTGATAAATGAACTACTAGAAATATTGAATAATTCAGATATCAAGGATAAAAATGAAGAGTATAAAAAACTAATAAATGAAAAGCCTGAAATTAATGATGAAGATTTTATGTATATTGAACAAATTATTAACAATAGCATGCTTAAAAAGATTCAGATTAGCAGAGATGACAAGAAGAATATTCAAATATTAATAGAGGATAAAGAGTTTTTAGGAATTGATAGAGCGGAACTGCCTCTAAGTTCGGGAGAACAAAATTTTTTGTCATTAACATTAGAGTTTTTAAAGGCGAAAAATTCCGATAAGCCAATAGTAATTCTAGATGATCCTATCTCTAGTTTTGATTCTATTTATAAAAATAAAATTGTATATGCAATTATTAAAATTTTGGATAAGAAGAAAAGGGTTATCTTAACCCATAATGTTGATTTACTAAGGTTGTTAGATGGACAATTAAAAAAATGCTTTAATCTTTTTCTGTTTAATAATAGAGAAAATGAAGAAAATGGGTTTATACCATTGAAACCTGATGAGCGTGATATGCTTATAAGTTTAGATGCATTATTAAAAGCATTTAGGACTGAAATTTATAAACATGTAAAAAATAAAGAGTTATTTTTAATTTCTTTAATTCCATTTATGCGTGGATATGCAACAATTATTAATAATGAAGATGCTAAAGAGAGTCTGACTCAAGTTATGCACGGATTTAAAAATGAACTTATAGATATTGGGGCATGTTATCAAGTATTGTTTGGAAAGCATGAGGGCATTGATGAACAATATGAAGTATCTGTTGATTCAATTTTGAGTCAATCGATTAAAGAATGTGAAATAGTGGATCATGAAAAGTATCCATTATTAAATCGCACATTAAGACACTCTTTTATATACTTATATTTGAGGCTATTGATAGAAAAAGAATTGGTTTCAAAATATAATATAAAGGTAGATGGAAGAAATGGAGCAAAGCAATTAGGGCAAATAATTTCTAAAGCGTTTCCAGAAAACTCTGATAAGAATACTATGGAGAGAAGAGTTTTTCTTACGACTAAGAAAACATTGCTTAATGAATTTAACCATTTTGAAGGGAACTTAAGTATTTTTCAACCTGCAATTGATATCACAAATCAGTTGTTAGAAGAAGAAGCTAACAGTATAATAGATTTTCTTAAAAATTTGTAAGGGTATTGAATTTGTGCTCAAAAGGTTGAGTTAAAGTAAATTTTTATAAGGCGGTTCATATCCTCGGAATATAGATATAATATAGTGATTGCATTTTCTACTCAATCGTCCTATAATACTTTGTATTACGTTTTAATATAGAATGGTACACACTACGTGGACTCATAGGAAGGATGATTGGATGAGACCTGTACATACATTACCAAGCTATAGCTTTGGGGGACATGAAATTTTTGATACTATAGGAGAGTATACAAAACAACTGGGTACGAAAACGGTTATTATCGGTGGGGATACGTCTCTATCTGTGGCGCTGCCTTTCTTGCAACCAGCCTTAGAAAAAGCTGGTATTGAAGTGCTAGAGGTAGTGCATTTTGGCGGTGAATGTGCCTATGCCGTAACGGATGCGTTAGCGAAAAAAGAAACATTACAATCGGCAGATTTTCTAATCGGTGTGGGTGGTGGTAAAGCGTTAGACACTACGAAATTGACGAGTATCGCCTTAGGAGATATTCCTGTCATTACCGTGCCTACCATTGCAGCAACCTGTGCGGCTACATCTGAGGCCATTGCTGTTTATACATTAGACCATACCTTTGACAGCGTTGCGTTCCTAAAACGTCCCGCAGCGCATACCTTCATCGATGCAGATATTTTGGTGAAAGCCCCAAGTCGCTATTTCTGGGCGGGCATGGGTGACACTATTGCCAAGCATTATGAAACACATATGGCTACAAGAGACCGAGACTTGTCCTACAATGTACAAGTGGGGTTAGCCTTGTCTAAGATGTGTGCGGAGCCTATCTTCGCTCATGGTCGTGAAGCATTGACAGCTAATGAGCAAGGGGAACGCAATCGCCTCTTTGATGAGCTGGTGATGGCAGTGATTTTAACAACTGGCATTGTATCTGGTTGCATGCCTGGAGACTTTAATAGCACTATCGCTCATGCTGTATGTTATGGCTGTGCCGAAGATCCTCATACGGAAGAAAACCATCTTCACGGCGAAATGGTGGCCTATGGCTTATTAGTGTTGTTTGCAGCAGACAAGCAAGATGAGGAGTTACGTCGCTGGTTGCCAGTGTATCGTCAAATTGGATGGCCGACGAGACTTTCAGACATGGGATTAACGAAAGAACATATCCCGATGATCGTGAAAAAAGCAGCCTCCGTCCGCGACGTGGTCATCAGTCCATATGTAGTGACAGAAGAATTGCTCACAGAAGCGATTTTGAAAGTAGAAGCCCATAACTAATCTGTGTGAAAATAGTCCATATATCTGTAATCAACAGGTATCTCTAGTAGAAAGAGGTACCTGTTTGTGCTATGATGGGGGTAAGTTTATATTATGAATTGGATAGGCAGAGCATATGCTAGGAATGTGAGCCAAATTTTGAAACTTATATTTTGGCAATTATCAAATATTGGCGTTAGATAAAAAAGCGCAGTATTAGTAGGATTATCTGAATTTAATAGATAGGGATTTAAAATGCTGAATTCATCTAGAACAAGTTGAATAGTTTGTGAATCATTAGGATAATAACTAATAAAGTGAGTAGATAGGAGCAGAAGGTGACTATGGAACGAATTACGTGGAATGAAATAGACTTTGTAAGGGTAGGAAATGCTACGGATGCGATTGGTAAAACGGGGTTGACTGTATTGCGCTTTCCTCAGGGGGCTCAAGGTGGTCTGCACATTAGTGGCGGTGGTCCTGCTGCCCGCGAAAGCGGCGTCCTAGATCCGACGACGGCCCCAACACCGGTGAATGCATTAGTGCTAGGTGGAGGCTCTGCCTTTGGCCTCTGCGCTAGCGATGGTGTCATGCAATCCTTAGAGGAACGGAATATTGGCTTTCCCACAGCCTATGGGGTGGTACCTATCGTTTGTCAAAGCGACATTTACGACTTGTCCTATGGGAATCCCAAAGCACGTCCTACCGTGCAGATGGCCCATGATGCCTGTGAAAGGACTTTCACAAGTACAGAACCTATGTCTGGCAATGTAGGTGCTGGCACAGGGGCGACCGTAGGCAAGGTGTGCGGTATGGAACGGGCTATGAAAGGCGGTATCGGGTATGCGGCGGCGAAGCTAGGGGACCTTGTGGTGGGCGCTGTGGTGGTAGTGAATGCCTTCGGGAATGTGTACGATCAACTTGGACGTGCCCTAGGGGGCGTCATGGATGCAGGGCGTGAACATATACTTGATGCTTGCCAGCTGATGTATGACCAATACGAAGGTCGTAGTGAAAGTAAACCTCTATTAGGTGAATCTGTGACAGTTAGCGTGAGAAATGAGCTATTACAGGACAGTTCGCCTCAAGGTAAAGCGTTTCTAGGTATGGAAAAAGGAAATACTACCATCGGGGCTATCGTGACGAATGCACAATTTGGCAAAGGAGAATTGACGAAAATTGCCATGATGGCTACCAACGGCTATGCACGGTCTATTCGACCAGTGGGGACCTTGTCCGATGGGGATACGATCTATGCGTTCTCTGCTACTGTGACTGGTGAAAGCCATGCTGTTGATGCAGAACATGGAAATGGTGGTGTCCATTGCGATAAGTCCGATAAGTCTGTTGCTAGTGAAAGCATATGTGGAACAAGTAAATCTATAGTGGCAGATGTGAATGTGGTGGGCACCTTGGCGGTAGAGCTAATGAGTGAAGCCATCGAAGATGCCATGCATGCTAGTAGACTAGATGATTCCGAGTTTTTAGCAAATATATTGGATTTACACGAAGTGAAAATGTGAAGTTTATAAAAAGTACTTGCAATTTATTTGAAAGTGCTATATAATAACTCTTGTATTATTCCTCGATAGCTCAGCAGGTAGAGCAATCGGCTGTTAACCGATCGGTCGTAGGTTCGAGTCCTACTCGAGGAGCCATACAAGGCCCGTTGGTCAAGAGGTTAAGACACCGCCCTTTCACGGCGGTATCGGGGGTTCGATTCCCCCACGGGTC
>CAUQLO010000032.1:0-20614 GCA_963518725.1 uncultured Veillonella sp.
TTCAGCTTCTTCATTTGGTACAGGTGCAGGGAATTTACTGATTACAATTCTACATGTATCAATGTCGGTAACGATTGTATCTTCATCTTCCGTATCTTCTTTTGATAGTTTAATTCCCCAATCTACTTGCAAATCGCTTATTAGTTTGTCCTTATCCCATGTATCTTCTGAAAGTAAAATGCTTCCACAAAATGAGCCTACAGTTTCCTCTTCCGATGTAAAACCTTCTTCGTTAGCATTGTCAAATTCTTTAGTCGTTAGTTCTTTGTTCATAAGTGGGAATCCTTTCTTACACATAACATTTTATGTTTCACTCCTCCGAATTATCTACAATTATTGTATCATCCATATATTTAGCAATCAATATCAATACCTGCCTTTTTGTCATTCTCCTAGCCTTTCCATAATTTTCACTATTATTTTCCTTTCTTTTCATCTCTTAACCAATACAAAAATACCTAACTCATGATCCATTCATAGAGCTAGGTATTTTTATAGTTGTATTCAATTATATAGATACGATGAAACTATCCAATTTTTCAGGACTCATACATGAGATCTTACTTCTCCTCCACATATTGTCGCAATCGTTCGATACGCTTTTCTGTGGCTGGATGTGTGCTATAAAGTTTACTCATGAGTCCACTTTCACCAGTTTCAACTGTATAATTACGTAACGTAATCAATGCATCATGGAGTTCAGCGCCTAAGCCGATTTCATGAGCATATTTATCAGCACGGTACTCTGCTCTTCTACCAGTGAATAAGTCAATAATGATCAAAGGCGCTTTAATAACCCACTGCATGAATAGTATCTGCAATACCACGCAAAGGTAGAAGATTTGTACAATGAATGTAATTACGGGCAATCGCAAATATTGAATCCATAATATGACACGTGCAAATAGTTCGTACACACGAATGCACATTTGTCCCAAATAGTTCATATAGAAACAAGAAAATCCATAGGCCCCATCTTTATGATGAATATGTCCCATTTCGTGAGCCACTATGCCCAATAATTCATCATACGGCAACTGTATGATAGCCCCTGTATTGATACAAATTCGATTATGCCCCATTGCAAAGGCATTGATGGAATCATCATTTTTGATAAACCAGTCGAATTGCGACATATCGATGCCAGTATGGTTTTGTATATCCTTCTGAATCATCTGCAGAATCTCTACCTCTTGCCCTAGGGGACGACGTCCCCCATAGAGCCACATGGTAATGCGATGAAACCAAGGAATTTGCGCTAATACCGCCACAAGCAACACGGAGGTACCTGCTACGGCATAGCTAATATTTTCCAGGTTAATACGCACATGAAAGAGGTCCATCGCTTTCATCAAAAACGGATGATCAATAGGTCCAAAGATGACTTGGTACATATACACAATGCTACCAATGATGAACAGATTCGCAAAAAATGTCAACACTGTAACAATCATAAGAACCTACTTCAATTTGCCTAAGTTACTTACTTCATAAGTCATACGCAATAATTGAAGACGATTTTGTTTCACAGCTTCGTCTTTATCCATAACCATAACATGTTCGAAGAATGTTTCAATATATGGCACCAAGGATTCTGCCAAGCTTACAGCTTTTACATAGTCCCCTGCCTCTAAGGCTTTGCGATTCGTTGTATATACCGGCAATGCCGCTTTGTACAAGGCTTGTTCAGAATCTTCTTTTAACAAGGATTCATCAACACCTGTGAAAGTCACGTCTTTCACCATGTTAAAGATACGTGTATAGGCTTGCATTAATGGCTCGTTTTCATCAAGGCGATTGGCTGTTAAAGCTTGTCCCAAACCTTCTGCTAAGGCAACTGTGACAGTCTCTTGACTCAATACGATATCTACCACCTGATATGGCATACCTTGTTCTAACAAGATATTTTTCAAACGAAGGATGAAGAAGTTTTCTAACTGACCTAGTAATTCTTCTTGCTTTTCACTACCTACTCCCAATAATTCCATTGCTTTTACCCAGATTGGACGCATGGATAAAGACCATTTGCTATCCATCAAGATATTGATGATACCGATCGTTTGACGGCGCAATGCGTATGGATCTTGGGAACCTGTAGGGATTAAACCACGGCTGAACGTAGCTACGATGGTATCCACTTTGTCAACAATACTTAAAATACGTCCTGCATCGGTAGTTGGTAAGATATCTCCTGCAAAACGAGGTAAGTATTGTTCAAAAATAGCCTCTCCTACAGCTGGTGTTTCGCCATCTAGTAAAGCATATTCTTTACCCATAATACCCTGTAATTCAGTAAATTCACTCACCATACCTGTCGTTAAATCTGTTTTAGCCAAGTGTGTTGCACGTTCTAAGGTAGCTGTATCTGTAAATCCTACTTCCTTCGCTAACGCAGCACCTAATGTAAGTAGACGTTCTGTTTTATCTTTCAAATTGCCCAATCCTTCTTGGAAGACAATTTTTGTCAATGCTTCATAACGACCTGCTAATGGTGTTTTACGGTCTTCGTTAAAGAAGAATTTTGCATCGTCTAAACGGGCACGAAGCACACGTTCATTACCAGCTGCTACCACTTCTAGAGATTTGCTATCACCGTTACGAACAGTTAAAAACATAGAAAGTAATTTACCTTTGCCGTCCACCATTGGGAAATAGCGTTGATGGTCTTTCATTGGTGTAATGATGCAATCTGATGGCAAAGTTAAGTAGCTTTCATCAAAAGTACCACAAAGTGCTGTTGGATATTCTACTAGGAATGTAACTTCATCTAATAAATCTTCATCCCATACCACAGTAGCCCCTTTAGAGGCTGCCAATTCTGTTAATTGTGTACGGATTGTCTCACGGCGTACATCTTGGTCGATCATAATGAAGTTTTTATTCAATGTATCTACATAGTCTTTTGGTTCTCCAATAGTCAACTCAGATTCACCTAAGAAACGATGTCCACGGCTTACATTTGTACTTGTTACATTAGCAAATGTCACTGGTACTACGTCTTGACCAAATAATGCCACCAACCAACGCACTGGACGAACGAAACGTTCTTCTAAATCGCCCCAATGCATGGATTTAGGGAAACTTAAACCTGTAATCAAGGATGGTAATACGTCAGATAAGACTTCTTTTGTATCTAATCCAGCTGTCGTTGTGTCCGCAAAGATGTAACCATCTACTACTTTCAGTTCAGATACATCTAATCCTTTGCCACGAGCAAAACCGATAGCTGCTTTTGTAGCATTTCCATCAGCATCATAGGCAATAGATACAGATGGGCCTTTATGTGTTTCGTGAACATCTTCGCCACGTTCTGCTACGTCATTGATAAGCAATGCAACACGGCGAGGTGTAGCATAGACTTTCACAGCCCCATGTGGAATATGACGTTCTGCCAAGGCAGCTGTTGCTAATTCACCTAATTGTTTGATAATATTTGGCAAAAATCCTGCAGGAATTTCTTCTGCCCCAATTTCAAAGAGTAAATCCTTAGCCATCTTATTTATCTCCTTTCAACAATGGGAAACCAAGTTCTTCTCGTTTCGCCAAATAGTTTTGTGCACAAATACGAGCCATGTTACGAACACGACCAATGAAAGCTGTTCTTTCAGAAATAGAAATGGCACCGCGTGCATCTAACAAGTTAAATGTATGGGAACATTTCAACACATAATCGTAAGCCGGCAACACAAAGCCCAATTGACATACACGTGTAGCCTCAGCCTCATACATGTCGAACAATTTAAACAACATATCTGTATCAGCTAATTCAAAGCTGTATGTAGATTGTTCTACTTCGTTCGCATGCCATACATCGCCGTATGTATATTGTTCGTTCCATTGTAAGTCATACACATTTTCTACGCCTTGAATGTACATAGCCAAACGTTCTAAGCCATATGTAATCTCAACGGATACAGGTTTTACATCGATAGATCCCACTTGTTGGAAATAGGTAAACTGCGTCACTTCCATGCCGTCTAACCAGACTTCCCAACCAAGGCCCCAAGCGCCTAATGTTGGAGACTCCCAGTTATCTTCTACGAAACGGATATCGTGATCTTCTGCATGAATGCCAAGAGCTGCCAAACTTTGCAAGTATAATTCTTGAATATTATCTGGAGAAGGTTTAATAATCACTTGGAATTGATGATGTTGGAATAAACGGTTCGGATTATCACCATAACGTCCGTCTGCGGGACGACGGGATGGTTCTACATAACATACAGACCATGGTTCAGGTCCCAACGCATGTAAGAATGTAGCAGGATTCATCGTACCCGCCCCTTTTTCAATGTCATATGGTTGTTGCAAAATACAACCTTGTTCACCCCAGAAATTTTGGAGTGTAAAAATCATCTCTTGAAATGTCATTTCCATTCCTCCTTATGTTTTACAGGGAATAAAAAAGTCCCTGCAACGAAAATCGCTACAGGGACGAGATATACCCGCGGTTCCACCCTAATTGGCTAATGCCCTCTTTAAAAAAATAGCCTTTACTAATTGACCATACCTAGTATGGTACAACGTTCCTGCTCATGCTCCACAGCGCCTTCTACTCTATTGTGAGCTTTCACCATCCTCACTCGCTAAAGGGAGTATACTCCTCTGCTTCATCGCCTATGTATATATACTATTGTATGGATAAAAGTAGTTAGTGTCAAGGTGTATCCGCTGAATTACTGATGTAATTTCTTAATTACTATACCCATATTGTTCAATAGTTCAGCATATTATTTTTCCAAGAACATCTTACACCATTCCATGTTCTCTATCCACATGGCAGTTTCATACTCGATATCTTCCATTTCCGTGATAGCAGAGATGACCGCAATACCGTCCACTGGTTCAGCTAGGACATCATCAAAGTTATCTCGATTGATGCCGCCAATAGCCACCATAGGAATAGTTGGATTATGAGCACGTAAAGCTAAAATTAATTCTGGACCTCGCACAGTTTTGGCATCTTTCTTTGTACTTGTTTCATACATAGGACCTACGCCAATGTAATCTACATAGTCCAACTTTGTGTTCTCTAACTCTTCCACAGAATTAATGGACGTACCTACAAGAGCGTGAGGCAATCGTTTGCGTACCTCTTCTAAGTCCATATCATCTTGTCCTACATGAACACCATCAGCACCAATACGCTCTGCTAATTCCACATCATCATTGATGATGAAAGGCACTCCATATTCCTTACAAATGTGTTGCAACTCTCGTGCCAACTCTTCTTTTTGCTCTCCTACTAGAGCGCCTTCCCCTTTTTCACGGAATTGAAAGCACGTAATCCCACCTTTACAGGCCTCTGTAAGTGTTTTATGAATATCCTTCGTATTCGGTGTTCCACAAATGAAGTACAACCCCATCATGGAGCGTACTGTATCTATATCATGATGTTTCAAAATAATCCTCGTTTCTTATATAACAACCAAAACAGATTACTTATAGTATACCACGACATCCAAAGCATTCGATATGACTTGTATCATAACTATAGACTTGGGGAGATTATTCAGAATACTCATCCCCATAGGCCATATGATTCACAGGTCCATTGCCTGTACCCAACCCTGGGTTATGCAAGATTGCCAGACGAATGTATTCTTTACCAATGGTAATGGCATCTTCTAAAGATTTACCTTTTGCCAATTCCGCCGTAATCACCGCAGAGAATGTACAGCCTGTGCCATGTGTATGTACTGTGTCGTATTTAGAACTTGTCCAAGAGCGATGCATGGACATTGTATCTTTCGTAAACAAGTAATCTGTGGCCTCATCTCCAATGTGACCGCCTTTGATGATCACAGCTTGAGGTCCTAATTCTTGTAAAATACGCAACCCTGCTGTATGCAAAGCTTCTACCGTGTCGATTTTCATATCTGCCAAGACTTCTGCTTCACTGCGGTTCGGTGTAATTAAAGTCGCTTTCGGAATCAATTTGCTTTGTAAGGCTTTCACAGCCTCATCGGAGATAAGACGGTCTCCACTAGTAGCAATCATCACAGGGTCTAATACATAGGGTACCTTTGGATCAATATAAGTACCGATGAGTTCCATCATCTCTGCTGTGGCTAACATGCCTGTTTTAACGGCCTCTGGTACTATGTCTGTATACACCGATTGTAACTGTGCCTCAATCATAGAAAGGTCCATGTGGGCAATTTGCGTCACACCTCTCGTATTTTGCGCTACCACGGATGTAATGACAGCCATCCCATAGACGTGACGACTTTGAAAGCTTTTCAAGTCTGCCATCACCCCTGCACCACCTGTTGGATCTGTTCCTGCAATTGTCAATGCTCTATGTAATTTCATAAGTATCTCCTTTACTAGTAATAAAAAAGAACCGCTCCTTGGGACGGTTCTTGTACGATTTCTAGTATTCGATGCCATCCACTTTCCTACGCCAGCATTATCCGGTTCAGGTCTAGGGTTTTGATACTCATCAATCTCAGCATAAGCACCCCTAGTGGTTCTTGTATTACCTTATTTATATCATGAAAGAAAAAGGATTGCAACCATAGCATTTGCTGAACTAGATTCTCAAATAAAAATATATATCATATAAATTTTTACATGTAGATGCATCATATTCTATAATGATTTTAATACTCATATATTGACTATCCATGATGCAAAACGTATAATACTCCTGTAAGGGGTGCTCACTGAAGTGGGCTGAGAAGTCGCTATGTGCGACTAACCCATAACCTGATTTGGATAATGCCAACGTAGGGATATATTTGTATATTCTTTTGTAGTACCTGTACAAACTCATAAGGGAGCATCACCATGTGAATCCTTCGTATAGCAGTAGGTATTCTAAGAATATATATCTACAGGCTAATCGTTTCAGATTAGTCTTTTTTGTTCCCACTGGCATGGATAGGAGTATTCATGACTGATTCAAAACTTTCATCATCGCGGTTGTCCCTCATTTGGTTCGGCGCCGCTCTTTCTATTGCGGAAATTATGACGGGCACCTATTTTGCACCTCTAGGATTTTCCGACGGTCTATTAGCCATCATTATCGGTCACGTCATCGGTTGTCTGTTATTATTTGGCGCAGGTCTCATCGGCGCTCGTGAACACATGAGTTCTATGCAAACTGTATCCACCGTCTTCGGCAATGGTGGCATGAAATTATTTTCCATCTTAAACGTTCTTCAACTCATCGGCTGGACTGGCATTATGATTTATGACGGTGCGCTTGGTGCCGTTGAATTGTGGAATCTGCCATTCACTGCGTGGACTTTCATCATCGGAGCTCTCATCATTGTATGGCTCTTCATCGGTATTCGCAACATGGGCTACATCAACAGTATTATGGGCTATGGTTTAGGTATTCTATGCATTTATTTATTAATTAGCTTGTTACAAGAAAGTTCTATTCACAGCCAAGGCATCATCACTGATGAAATGACTTTCACCGCCGCCTTGGAATTGTCCATCGCTATGCCATTGTCTTGGCTACCACTAATCAGCGATTACACTCGCTTGTCCAAGAACTCTGTGGCGGGTACTGCAGCGAGTGCTATTGTATATGGTGTGACTAGTTCCGTCATGTATGTGTTAGGTCTTGCGGCTGCCCTTTATACCAATGAAAGTAACATCGCTAAAATCCTTCTCCATGCGGGGTTAGGTCTTGGTGGATTAATCATTATCGTCTTCTCTACCGTAACCACAACTTTCATGGATGCCCTATCTGCTGGTATTTCCTCTGAAAGTTTGCAATCTAAATACTCTGGTCGTACCATCGGTATCATCGTTACCATTATCGGCACCATTGGCGCATCCATCTATCCGATGGACAATATTATTCCTTTCTTATATATGATTGGATCTGTATTTGCTCCTATGATTGCCATTTTGTTAACACATTACTTCTTGTTGCGCAAATGTCCACGCCTTGACCATGGTCCAACACTATACATCATTTGCTGGGCATCCGGTACTGTTATGTACCATCGTTTCCTAGATAGCAACCCATTCTTAGGAGCTAGCTTGTCTACCATCATAGGAACAGCCTTGGCAACCATTGCTACGGCGTATATTATTAGTCTTATTTCTAAAAAGTGATAATTATATTACAGCATCAGTTCGGAACCGTATGCGTATGATACTATTTCGTTAGGCATAGGTTTGTAAATCTCAGTGATTTTGTTATCTAAGTTTAAATAGATCTGATTACTAAAGTTAATACATCTTTTATACACTCGATCAAGAAGATCGATTTCTAACTGACTTAATATGCCTTCAATAGTATCCACATTTGCTTTAATCTGATGTTTTTCATAGTTACCATCAGATTCAAATTCAATATGAATTATATTATCTACTTCTAGTTGCCCTAGAAGTAGATATTTTTTTTCTGGCACTGGACCATAGGAAGAATATCTATATTGCAAACCAGAAAGAGAGACACCATTTTCTTTAAAATGAATCATATCTGAATAATATAATAAATTCATTAATTTAGAAGTTTGTAATATTCTATCCTTATTAGCAAAATACACTACCATAGCCACAAATTTTTTATAATCAAAAGATTTAAAACCGTTGTAAATTGACGGCATCGTTGTAAAATGATGAACCACGAAGTTTATTTCATTATCTAATTTACTTGCTAAAATAAGCTTTTCTACCACTTCTGTCAGCTTAATTAGTTGTTTCTCTTCTAACAAGTTTTCATTTTCTTCGAGATATATTTTCATATTTTTAGGGTGTTTCAAAAACATTAACAAACTATTATGTATTTTGTCCTGAATAGAACCATTTTCATATCGACGAATTGTCTTATCACCCCAGTTTAATAATTTAGCAAAACTACGTTGACTCAAATGATACATCTCTCGAATTTCTTTAATTTCTTCTGGCAATAATAATTTATGACGATTTCTATAGGTATTATAAGCAGTAATTAGGGTAGCATGATCTAGCTCTTCACAATATAATTCTTCGTGGCAATCTGCGCATACAAGCACTTGAGCGTCAACTTCAATATCTTCGCCTAGAACTGTATAGACTTCTTTTTTTGTTATAACTTTCGTTTCTATCTCTTTTCCACACATTTCACAATATCGTTTCATCTACTTCACCCCTTATATCATATAAATTCGTCTTCATGAAATCCTATACATTTAAGAACACGTTCTCCATTTACTTCTGTAATTTTTAATTTTACATAAAATAAATTATTTTGCTTCTTTCAAAAAGCTTTCTATCTCTATCATATTAGGTTTAGTATTCATTACTTCACCTCCCATAGGTTAGTTTTAGCATACGCTTTTTAACAGAATATGTCAACAAAAACGCGGTCACATGACCGCGTTTTTAGTTATATAATACCTATTGCAAAAATACGTACTATTCTCTTATATCATTGTCTCTAAAAACTCTATGCTATGCAAGGTATATCCCAGCTGATGTTTCAGCATCGTTCGCAACAGCATTTCTGCCTGTGTCCACTGTTGTGCACTCAATCGCAATGTATTCGAAGGCACCCAGTTATATCGTAATATCCCTCGGATTGCCTCTTGTAGTTCTCGATTCACCACATATTTATTTTATAACTACATTTAATTTACATTGTAAACTGAATGTAGTAAAATAAGAAAAAGGAGGTAAGACTATGGCAACAATTCCTACACAAATACGTATCGACGAACATGTAAAAAAAGAAGCTACTGAACTTTTTGGTTTACTTGGTTTAGATATGTCTAGTGCTATAAATATGTTTTTAAATCAATGCGTACTACGAGGTGGCATTCCATTTTCAATAGAAGTACCAAACTATTCCACAAAAGTTCTAGATGCCATGAATGAAGCTAGACGTATATCTAAAAATCCTAACGTAGTTGGTTATACTACCATGGAAGATCTTAAAGAAGCGCTAGAGGCATAATATGTTTACAATCAAGTTTACTACTGCATACAAGAAAAGTTATAAACTTATGAAAAAAAGAGGTCTCCATACCGATTTATTAAATATTTAATATCTCATAGCAACAAAAACGCGGTCACACGACCGCGTTTTGTTGTTTATATCATTCTTTCTAAAAACTCTATACTATGCAAAGTATATCCTAGATGATGTTTCAACATAGTTCGCAACAGGATTTCCGCCTGTGTCCACTGTTGTGCGCTCAACCGCAATGCATTCGTAGGTCCCCAGTTATACCGTAATATTCCTTGAATGGCCTCTTGAAGTTCTCGATTCACCACATACTGGCAGGTTTCATAGATTTCATCACAAAGGTTTCTCATTACTTCTGGATCTTCACAATGATCTCCTTGTGGTGCAAATCCCGCAATACTCAGCATATGCCACCCCAATACAATGGAGCCATATCGAATCGAACCCTTTTGAGTGATACTTAAAAATCTGCTCATCGTGGCATACACAGCACGATCTAGCTTTCCTTTTTCAAACAAAGCACTCACCAATTCTCCACTGAATGTAGCATAAGAAATGGTATCTAAACTTTCATAGTTGCGAATAGAAATCCCATCGAGTTGGATAATATCGTAAAACTCTCCATTAGGGGCCGCTGTTAAATACAAGCGACTCAAAGGCTGTAGGTAGGCACCTTCCTTATAATTTGCCTTGCGCTTATGGGGGACGGAACAAAGAATAATCCCTTCCGCCTTGGTGAGGAATGCATAGATACTATAATATTTACGTTTTTTACGCCACAATACTATGGCTTCGCTAGTAAAAGTGTTAGCTTTCATCCATATATCCTCTCCGAACAGGTTTACTCAACTTCCTTAACATCAGTTGGTACTGGCACTGCATAGACACGTTCGATACGATAGCCTTGCATTTCTGTGACTGTGAAAGTATATCCATCTACGGTGATCACATCACCAACGGCTGGTGTCCGCTCCAAAATACCAAAGATAACACCACCGATGGTATCTTCGTCCACATCACCAAAGGAAATATCCAATACATCTTCCACTTCGTCTACTAGAACTTTCCCAGCAAAATTATAAGTTCCATTTGGATTTTCCACAATGGCTGGTAAATCTCGTTCATGTTCGTCTTGTATATCCCCCACCAGTTCTTCTAGGATATCTTCTAAACCAACTAAGCCCACCATACCACCGTATTCATCCACCACAACAGCTTGATAAATACGACGTGTCCGCATGTGCTGTAATAGCACCGATAATTTCATCACTTCCGGAATAACAAGAATATTACGGCGTATGGAACGTAAATCCTTACTCGCCTCTTCACGGCGTTCCATAAGATCCTTAATATGTACAAGACCAATAATATGATCCTTATCCTCTAAACACAGAGGATATCTCGTGTGGCTTGTAGACGATACGATATGCATTGTCTCCTCAAAACTATCTTGGGTATATACGCACACCACATCTTGTCGAGGAATCATAACTTCCTTCGCAATACGATCCACAAAATCGAATACATTGTCGATAAGCTCGCCTTCCACATGGTCAATTTCACCTTGTTGATGACTACGGCTTACCAAGGCACGAATTTCTTCTTCTGTATGTACTAGATCGATTTCTGTACGATAGGGAGCTTTGAAAGCTTTCAATACTGTATTACCAATGCGTTCCGCCAAGTACACAAAAGGAATGACAATCTTCCCAGCTAACCGCACAATGGTCACTGTTGTTCCCACATAGCGTTCAGGGAAGGATAGAGCCAGTCCTTTAGGGATAATTTCCCCAAAAATGAGTACCACCACAGCAAATAAAGCTAGCACAATCCATTCCACTACAATGGCATACATAGGGTCATAGAAACCAAACCACTGTAGCAGAGTATCAGCACCATCTTCTAAATAGCGTCCCACATAGACCGCCAAAACGACAATGAAGAAGAGAATAAAGAAGGTGGATGTATTCATAAACCGTTCAGGTCGTTGGTATAATTCACGTAATTCCTCTTTTTTGCTCTCGCTCAATGTATCCATATCTTCTAGATGTTCTTCTCGAAGACGAGCAAAGGAAAATTTACTAATCACAAACACACTAATAATTAAAATACAAAAGATGGCAAATAGGATCATGCCACCCGTGACGGGGGTATCGATAACAATCAGTCCTTTCTATATACACTATTTTGACAATACCATACTCTATCTCAAGTTATGTGATTTTTCATACGTAATATTGTCTACACTATGACCTAAAAGATTAATAGCATGCCATAAAATAACCGGCCTTAAGTATTCATTCCGATATGCCAATTCAGACAACATAACTATTTTATTGCACTAGTACTAATTCCGGTATCCCAATTCAGATAACATACCAGATTTATTGCGCCAGTCTTTTTTCACTTTTACCCATACATCTAGGAATACCTTCGTAGCTAATAATCGCTCAATATCAGCACGAGCTTGTTTGCCAATTAATTTTAACATAGCCCCTTGTTTGCCGATAATAATTCCTTTCTGGGAATCTCGCTCTACGTAAATTGTGGCACGTATATAGGTCGTACCGTCATCTCGAGTTTTCATTTCATCCACATCGACAGCAATGGCATGAGGAATTTCATCATGGGTCTGTAACAAGATTTTTTCACGTACAATATCAGAGATAATCAAACGTTCTGGTTGATCTGTAATCATATCATCTGGGAAGTATTTTGGACCTTCTGGCAAATGTTGTTCCAACAAATTGACCACTTCTTCAATATTGTCTTTTTCCTTCGCAGAAATCGGCACTACGGCCTCAAAAGGATAGCTATTTTCATAGGATACGATGGCTTCTAACAAGTCTTGTTTTTCCATAGTATCAATTTTGTTTACAATCAAGAAGACTGGTACATTAACCTTTTTTAGCTGTTCGATGACAAAGTTATCGCCAGGGCCACGTTTTTCATTTGCTGCCACCACAAACAAGACAGCCTCTACTTCACGCAAAGAATCCACCGCTTGGTCCACCATAAATTCACCTAATTTATGTTTTGGCTTATGAATCCCAGGTGTATCCATGAACACGATTTGTTTCTTTTCATCTGTATAGACACAAACAATACGGTTTCGTGTCGTTTGCGCTTTATCTGAAACGATGACAATTTTATCATCAATTAAAGCATTAATTAAGGTAGACTTTCCTACATTAGGGCGCCCTACAACGGCTACAAAGCCTGATTTAAATCCTTTTCCACTATTCATTATATGGCATATCCTCTCGTACATAACCTAAATTACCAAGCACAAACTCTTCTTCTGTGCGCATTTCTTTTTTATCATCCTCTGTCATATGGTCATAGCCCAAAATATGCAGACAGCTATGGACAGTTAAATAGGCAAGCTCACGAATGAAATCATGCTGATACTCTTTCGCTTGCTCGGCTGCTCTCTCTAAGGATATTACAATATCCCCTAATAATTGCCCTTCTTCTTCCGTATAGGACATGTCTCCCTCATTGAGAGCAAAGGACAGTACATCCGTAGGCATATCTTTTCCGCGATATTCTCGATTCAACTCTTGAATTTTTTCATTATTACAAAGGAGTACACTGTACTCATCTGCTTCATGCAACCCATAGACACGGGCCACTTCATTACAGCACCGTTGAATGACCTTTTCGTAAGTGCTATTTTGTTCCATCCCCTCATCATAGGAAATACTTACAATCATGATTGTTTCCCTTTCTCTGAAAGTTGATACTCTTCATAAGCTTTCACAATACGACCTACTAAATCATGTCGCACCACATCCTCGTCGGAGAAGTAAATAGACCGAATCCCTTTGATGCGTTTCAGCACCTGCTCTGCCTCGATTAATCCAGATGTGATTTTCGGTGGCAAGTCGATTTGTGTAGGGTCCCCATTGACCACCATTTTAGATTGATATCCCAAGCGCGTTAAAAACATTTTCATCTGCTCTGGTGTCGTATTTTGCCCTTCATCAAGAATGACAAAGGAACGTTCCAAAGTGCGTCCCCGCATGTAAGCTAATGGTGCTACTTCAATCGTTCCTTGTAACAGCATCTTCTGCACACGTTCTACACCGAACATATCATGTAAGGCATCATAAAGAGGGCGCAAATAAGGATCTACTTTTTCTTGTAAATCACCCGGCAAATACCCTAGCTTTTCCCCTGCTTCTACAGCAGGTCTCGTCAAAATTATTCGGTCTACTTCACGATTTTTCAGGTAAAATGCACCTAATGCCACTGCTAAATAAGTCTTGCCCGTACCTGCAGGACCAATACCAAAGGTAATCGTATTGCGACGGATACTATCTACATACTGTTTTTGACCCACTGTTTTAGGAATAATAGGATTTCCCTTTACAGTCACATTGATAGTATCTTCATACAACTGAAAGAGGGCCTCTTTTTCGCCTTTCATAATCATATTCGTAGTAGTTCGTACGTGATAGTCGGTAATTTTAATATGATGTTTAAATAAATACAACAATACATCAAGGACTTCTATCGCCACCTGTACATCTTCTTCGGAACCTGTCACATCTATGGTCGTATCTCGATGTAATATATCTACTGTTACTAATTCTTCTAATACTTTGATGTGAGAACCCTGTGGTCCCACAATAGGTCCTACCATATCATAGGTAGGTATGGTAAATCTCTGATTAGCCATATGCTCCCTTTCACAGAAACTTTTGTACCGCAGCACCATGTAAATAATCATAGCTACTGCCTTGAGAAATATCTTCGTCTTCCATAATTTGATCAATCAAATCTTGCACTCGCCACCAGCCCATAGACCAATTCGTAAAGATTGTATTTTCCTCTGGCGCACGCCCTACCAGTCGTTGTAATACAATCTTAGGATCTAGGTAACGTAAAAATTCCACCACACGACGGGCATACTCTTCAGCGCTGATTAAAGTAAACTCTCCGGCTTCATAATCACGTGCCATTTTTGTATTCTTTACTAAGTATAATGCATGAAGCTTCACTTGGTCTACTTGTAAAGCTGATAAAGTTTTCGCCCCTTCAATGACATCGTCCATCGTATCCCACGGCAGGTTGAGTATCATATGAGCGCACACTTCAAATCCATAGCGCTTGATGCGCAATACTGCATCGATAAACTCCGCCATCGTATGTCCACGATTCACCTTTAGTAATGTATGATAGTTCACCGATTGTAAGCCTAATTCTACATAGATATCAATACCATATTTGGTTTGTACGTCTTTCAAAATATCCAAATAGGCATCATGCACACAGTCAGGACGTGTGGCAATGGCAATGCCTACTACATGTTCTAGGCACGCTTCCTCCACATACTGGCGGAACTTCTTTGGTGGTAAATAGGTGTTACTAAAATTCTGAAAGTACGGTATATATTTATAGGCCTTATACTTTTTCGCAATATGCACCACAGTCTCATCAATTTGCTGTTTTACCGTCATCGAGGCTGGTCGATTTTCATAGCCTGCCCCAATTTCACCGCAGAATGTACATCCACCTACACCAGCGGACCCGTCACGATTAGGACATGTCAAAGGGAGTGCCACTGGAATTTTATAAGCCTTTTCTCCATATCGTTCTTTATAAAAAGCAGATATCATACGATACCGCTTTGGCTTTGTCGTATCACTCATGTCACACCTCCTCGCTGATATTTGAACTAGCAATATGTTCTCGATGATTCAAATTAGTATCTACGCATTGTTGGGGACGTATAAATGGTTTCATCTCACCTTTTACGTCAATAATGATAGTGTATCTATTATCTGCTATAACATTGTCAGTCATAGCCTCATCACAAAGTTTATTACTTTGTTTAACTGCACTAATTTCTTGTGTATAGTATTCCTTAGCACTATGTGCAGAACTTGTGGTAGAACAATTGTATTCCTCATTTTTGGATGCTACAACTTCTATAGCATCATAGAAACTTCTTGGAATCCCTAAGTATGGCAATGTCGCACCACAGACCTCAATGGTATGGTAATCCTGTCGGATTCTCCGCCACTCCACAAAGGAATAGTTAGGGATGTATTGTTGTACTAAAGATTCCTCACGCCAGAATACCTCAGCATCTTGCATTTCTTGTTTTCTATCTTTAGATAATCCAAATCGTTCATCCCGTATTTTACCATTGAAAGAAGTCAATACATCGTAGCGAAGTAAATCACATGCCACTCGGTCTCCTTTCAAGGTAAAGAACTCATAGAGGAATGCTATTTGATCAGCATCGTTTAATTTACGGTCTTGATTCCCTTTTTCTAACCATAACTTGGTCATTTCTTCAAAATAGGCAAAGGCCGATCCTTCTTGGATTAAGCTTTCACTAATGTACCCAAAGACTGTGCGATACCGTTCACTATTATAGAATCGTTCGAACACATCTTCAAAATGTTTTAACATGCGTACATCATCATATGGTAAGACATGGGTTTGTAACACTTCGTAAGGTGCTTTCGGATTCGCAATATACTCGTACTCTGCCATAGAACGCACGCCAGAGCCTTTTAATAACTTTAAAAATCCAATCTGCAACGCATGGGGTTGCAAACTGAACAGATCATTAAAAGATTTCTCAAAAATAGCTTTGCTTTCATAAGGCAAGCCTACAATTAAATCCATATGCACATGGGTGCGCCCAGCCTTGATGATTGGTGGTATCACAGATTGAATGCGCCCCCAATCATTGCGCCGATGGATCGCCTCTAAGGTCTTATCATGCGTACTCTGAACGCCTACCTCAATCTGTATTTGACCATGACGAGTAGAACTTAGAATATCTACTTCTTTTTCCGTCATTAAAATGGATTCCATTTCCAAGTGAAAGTTCGTCTGGCCTCCATGGTCACGCATCCACTCCATCAATGGAATGTGATGATGAGGCGCACAGTTGAACGTACGATCCACAAACTTCACTTGTTTTACATTGTGATCTACGAACCAAGCCAACTCTTCAAGTACCCGTTCTTGGGGAAAGAATCGTACGGTGTTGCGATTCCCAGATAAACAATACTGGCAACTAAAGGGACAACCTCGTGAAGATTCGTAATAGACAATTTTATTCCCTAAGGTCAGCATATCTTCCTCTGTGTACGGGAATGGTATGGTGCTTAATTCCTTCACCTCTACAGCCTCTTCAGACCCTTGAATAGTACCTTGTTCTCTACCTAAGATACCAGGTATGACAGGATCAACAGGAGAGTGACCTGTACGGATTGCTTTCACAAAGGAAGTAAAAGCCTCCTCAGCTTCCCCTTGCACAATATAATCGATGTAGGTATGCTCTTCTAATAGTTCCCTAGCTGTATAACTCACCTCTGGACCACCTAATATAATTTTTGTATTAGGACGAACCGCTTTAATCATAGAACAAAGATGCAATGTCATATCGATATTCCAGATATAACAAGCAAAGCCTAACACATCTGCATCTAACGTGGTGACATTGTTTAAGATATCTAAAATAGGCATATTAATAGTGTATTCCACTATCTCATATGCCTCGTCCTTCGTTCTTCCATAGGCCTGCAAATAGCGCAACGCCAAAGAAGAATGTATATATTTTGAATTCAACGTTGAAATGATAACTTTCATTTGTACCTCACTCATCGAATGAACCTAGTTCATCGGCTATTGTTCTATTATACCATACAATGCAAATACCTCACTACTGGATACCCAATAGTGAGGTATTACGATTAGAATCGATGTCTAAATCCTGCATTAATTTGCCAATTTTGTTTTACCTTATGTTTCGTTGACCCTTGTGCTTCAAAATAAAATTGTTTATTTTCATCTTTACTTATATAGGATGCACCAAATCCATAAGTAAACCAACTATCTTGTTTCGATGGTTTTTCCACAGCCACTTCATTAAAGGTATGCGTTGTATCTCCCCATAATTCTCGTTCATGCATAATCTTAATATATGGATTAATATGTCCTGGTGTGATACTGTCTATACCAATTCTGGCACCGATACGCAGAACTAAACCTTTAAAATCATCTGTCACTGATGTTAATCCATGTTTCATGTGCATAGGATAACCACCAATGCTTTGATACGTCAATTGTGCTTCTGGTTCTATATAATACTTGCGTGTATCATTTTTCTTGAAATAGAAGCGTCTACCTAGTTCAACTGATCCGAGATATGATACAGTGTGCATAGTATCAGAAGATACATCTGTATGAGAACGGTTTATCATGTCGAACCCACCACGGTAATTAGCGATACGTCCCATAATATCAACATACATATTTGTTTTTGGATGCACCCAAGCGGAATACCCACCTATTGCAGCTTGTGTGAGTTTAATAGAGCCACTGAATTCATCTAGTGTGCCACGGGCCTGTAACATACCTACATTAAGTCCATGATAGGCAATCCATCCTCCATGCTTTCTTTGCCAATCAAACCCACCTTGTATGCCGTGATAATTATTGCCCCATTTACCTACCTTTACATCTCCATCGCTACTATATTTACCACCAATTAACTTTACCCAAATGTCATCAGACTTGCGCACCTTTTTATCTAGGTGTATTTCCCCTAATCGTTGTACTAGTGTGCCCATAGTAGCCAAATTACTTTGGTATATCATATTATGTAGTACTTCAACAGCCTGGGCTCCAGAACTCAATCGACCATTAGGGTTTAAGTAAAAATCATTTTTTCCATCTGGCTCAATTTTGGCTATCTTTGAAGTTTCAGAATTAGATACAATGAACTCATAGGCCCCTTGATCTGTAGTACCATACAGTAATTTATACTTGGCCTTATTGTCTGTCAAATCTGCTAAATTTTCTACAAGTTTTAAATGCTCATGGCCCTTCGTTTTGGCTGCTCCATCGTCTTTATAGTCAATGTTATGAACCCCATCACTGCCTTTTCGAGTCACCAATCTATCAGAATCACCACTGACTATATTCCCGTTCATTTTCAGTGTTCCTGCATCCCCCATTAAATGTTTTACAGATACATTGACATACTTGTTAGGGCCTCCAAATTCTACAATGGCACCTTTGGTTAAATCCAACTCTTTCACCATGGAATCATTCGTGACTTTCCAGTGAGCGCCATTACTCATAGTAAGATTAATCGCATTATTTGTGGTATCAATAGCATCATTTTTTATGATGCCATGCTCATCAAAATAGAATTTGCTTTTCTCGAGAGAAGCTTCATTCTCTGCAATCCTTTTCATAAGATTTTCTCTTTGTGTAGCAGTTAGGTTAGGTTTCTCTAGTGATTTTTTCCAGGCCGCAATTAGTTGTTCACGAGATTTAATAGTCCTTGCCGGTAGGATGACATTGTCATCAGCATCGACAGTTTCATCAAATAGTTTCTGCTTTGGTGCAAATGTTGATTTGCCTATATGAGCCTCGCCTTCAAAATAAGAGTCTTTATTGCCCAAATTCAAATTAACGATACCACTATTGTAGGCATGTATATCCCCTTTGATTTGAATCACTTTATCTGGTCCACCTACAATATCAACTTTGCTATTTTTTCCGTCCACACTAATAGCGTCTCCAATGCTTTTAGGATTACCCTGCGCATCATATACAGGTGTTACATCTACCTTGAGATTGCCCCTAAATATAGCTTCTAATTTAGAATCATCGGGAATGGTATCCCGACCTCCTTTAATCGCCCTGGAATTGAGACCAATGCCATAATTTTCTGCCTTTTCTTGACTATCTCTATCTATTTTTACATTTACATCACCATCAAATTCCATCACCGTCACTGTGGGGGTTCTTTTGTCTACAGCCGTTGAACTAGTACCCGTAAGATTAGATTTATTATTATAATGGTTCACATTTATACCAAAAGCACGCTTAATACCTGACGTAACATTCACATTCAATGTAGATCCTACTTCGGAATGTATATGATAGTGTCCCACAGTTGTACTATTATTGTACAAATGAATACCGCTTGTATCTTCATAAAAATTTGAAGCAGATAAGGTGTTGATGGTATTCACGCCTTTAAATGTAATCGACGCAGCCGCAAGGCCCTCTCCTGCGAGATCTTTTACAGATGTTCCTTGATCAAGTGTCTGAATCCCATTTGGCACAGCATGATTATCAATAGTAACATCCTCAAACACAATATTATTCTTTCCCATAACACCGCCATCGGATATCATGATACTTGATAATACGGAAAATCTATCATCACCATGTAATAAATGATAGTCCCCATCCCTTATCTCTGTAACTGGTTTATTGGTATTGAACGTACTAGATGGTCCATTGGAATCACCTAATTTACCTTTAATCGTGATATTATTAGTGCCGCCCAATGCAGAAATTGCTAAAAAATTCAACGGCTTATCTGCCTTAGTTGCATCGTACGTATAAGACGTTTCCTTTCCAGGATTTGAATACACCACAGTATACTTGTCTCTTGTTATCACCTCTGCGGATACAGTCCACACATTTGTCAATAATGAAAGAGTAATACAAGATAGCAATACGTCATGTCGTTTCATAATACACCCCATATACACACATAACCATACAGTCCGACCAAAATCTTATATTAGAACGCTTGAACACTTTATCCTGTGTTTGGTAAAATACTTACAAGCTTACATATAGATACTATCATTTTAAACAAATTATTTATTATATCCGAGGGCGGGCGGGGGGGGGGGGGGGGGG
>CAUQLO010000033.1:0-20306 GCA_963518725.1 uncultured Veillonella sp.
AAGAAAATAATCTCATCGAATCTCTCCTTATAAAGAATTCCGTATTCTATTAATTCTACCATACTTTATAGAGATTATAAACCACATCGCCGTCTACTACGAGAAATATCCCCCACGAATCCTAGCCCATAAAAATAAAAAATGAAGCTATAACAACCATGTAAACGTACATGTTGTTACAGCTCCATCCGTATCATTCTATCTTATAATCCAGCTTGGTATGTCAAGATTGTCCCCCAAGATGTATGTACCCAACTAGGCACATCAAAGGTAGTGTGAAGTACAATCGCTAAAAAGATTGCCCCTGTAATTACTGTTGTCATTTTGCTACTAAGTACTGCATCAATTCGTTCTAACATAAGAACACATCCTCTCTAATTCCGACTCTATTCTCTACCGATACAGGAGACCACTGCTACCATAGGAGTAATATCCTTTCTCAATGATTATCAGTAAAATAAATTCTTATTCCTAAAGTTATGAAACACTTTGTCACATATGATATACTATTAGTATAGAGGAATTACGAGATTTTACAAGAATCAGTTTTTCTGTTTTGTTATTTACGGAACATTTAGAGAAAACTATCCTATATTGAACAACTCTCTCATTTTGTTTACTTTATATATGTAAGGAGGAATTATGGATAAACGACAAGTGAAGACTAGAAAAGCCATCTTTGATGCCTTCGTGCGTCTCTTAGAACATAAAAATTACAATGCCATCATTGTGCAAGATATTATCGATGAGGCGCTCATTGGACGCAGCACCTTTTATGCGCACTTTGAAACGAAAGAGGATCTACTAGAGGCATTGTGCCAAGAATTATTCTCTCACATCATCGATACTGCCTCGGACTTCTCTCATGCTCACGGCTTATACAAAAACAGCCATATCAAGGAGGCGATCTTCCTTCACATCTTGCAACATTTAGAGGACAATGACAATAACATTTTGGGCCTTCTGTCCTGTGAAAGTAACGAACTCTTCCTGCGCCATTTCAAGAGCAGTTTAAAAGAACTCATCCAAAGTCACTTTCTAAACAATCAGACTTGCCCTCACAACAACATCCCTCATGATTTCATTTCCAATCACATTGCGGGATCCTTTGTGGAAATGGTTCTTTGGTGGTTAGAAAACGATCGCCAATACTCTATTGAAGATATGTCACGGTACTTTTACCATATTACAGAGCCATTGATCTTAGAACATCAACACGAATAATTTCATATATAACAAAGCGCTACATTGAGCATGCTCGCTCATAGGTAGCGCTTTTTTATAGTAACATCAACTATATAGTTTTTTACTTATCATTAAGATATTCTTCATAGTATGTGCCAACTAGAATATAAAACACCCATCTACTATCGATTACGATATTTTTGTAAAATAGCAACCTTCATTAGAAATATACTAGACCGCCAAGGAAAATCGTTTCTTTGCCAACGGCAAGAACAACACTAAGATGATGGATTCTACTAAGTATGTCAACACATAGGTCGTCCACAAGCCATCATTGCCCAATTGGGGGATGAGTAATTCTTGCATACCCACAAAGAAGATGACCGCAATGAACATCATGTTCCGGACGGACGCAGTTTGCCCAATGCCATTATACATACCATACAACAGTAATCCAACGGCGGCACAGATAGGATAGATGAGTAGGTAATGGGAGTATTCCATAGCCATCGTATAAATCGCAGGTACCGAAGTCATAACCATAATCAAATCATTGCGGAATAGACCTAGTAGAACTTCTACTATCACAACATATACGACTAAGCAGACTAAGGAAATTTTTAACGTATCTTTCCAAAGCACCAAGTCTCGTTTACCAAAAGCTTTGCCTGTAAATACGCTGACCCCGTTAGCCTGTCCATCTGTGAAGTATGCCATGATGAAGATAATCTCCAAAATCACCGCATTCGTGGCCAACACATCACTGCCCATAGCACTGCCTGCTTTAGCAAACAAATTGTTGATAGTGAGCAAACAGAAGGTACGCAACATAAGGTCTGTGTTGACTTTCATAATGGATAGGAATGGTTTCACCCGTTTTAGAGTATTCCACATTTGGGACGTTAGTTCTAATCGGTCACGGACTAAGTACATGGCACCCAGTCCTACTAAGGACGCATAGATTTGGGAAATCAAGGAGGCCCAAGCGACCCCTTTTACACCAAAACCAAAGCCGAATACAAAGAGAAACGATAAGCCGATGTTCAGCAAGTTCATAGAGATTTGCATAATCATGGTAGCACGAATCATCATCTGTCCCATGAGCCAGCCTAAGGTAACGTAGTTCACCAATACAAAAGGAGATCCCCAGATTAAGATATCCGTGTAATCCGCCATCAAAGCAATGACTGCTGGGTCGGGATGCATAAAGCTAGCGTAGTAATCGAATATCCAAGGATATCCAATGATAAAGACTGCGCTGATGAGTAAAGCAATGATAAGAGGTCGGAAGAAACTGAGTGATGTACTTTCCTTCGATTGTTCTCCCAAAGCCTGTGCGGAAAACACCGTGGTAGCTACCCGCAAGAATCCGAAGAGCCAATACATATTGTTAAATAAGATGACTCCTAGAGCCACCGCTGCGATGTACATGGCATTATCCATATGTCCCATAATCGCTGTATTCGCCGCCCCTAGTAAGGGTTGTGTCACCGTAGAAATCATAAATGGAATTGTCACTTTTAAATAGTCTTTATAGGTTAATCGTTCTTCCATAGTACCCTCAAAAAAAGAGGAACACCTAGGTGTTCCTCTTGAAACATTTTCATACACCATTTGACACATTTATTATATCAAAGGTTGTTCATGTATAACAAATATCCATTATTCATAGATTTTGTACTACTTTGCAAAACAATCTATTCAGTTGTTGAATATTACCATCACCAACTGATTATCGATCTAGGTTATAAACAGCACTCAATAATTGTTTTGTATATGGATGCTGCGCTTCTGCTAAGGCATCTCCATTGAGGCGTTCCACTACTTCCCCTTTATACATAACCACAACTTTGTGACAGAACAAATGGACCAATGCCAAGTCATGGCAAATAAATAAGTAGGTAATGCCTTTTTCTTTTTGTAAGCGCACTAATAGTTCGATGATCGTATCTTGTACAGATACGTCAAGAGCGCTAGTGGCTTCATCGCAGACGATAATTTCTGGTTCTAATGCCAAGGCTCTAGCAATGGCCACACGTTGACGTTGCCCGCCACTCATGTTGTTCGGATAGCGACCTGCAAAGTCTTCAGGTAGATCTACCATTTGTAACAACTCACGAGCCTTTGCATCCACGTCAGCTTTGTCAATCAGTCCAAAGTTGCGCAATGGTTCACAAATGATGTCGCGTACCTTCATCTTAGGGTTAAACGCCGCTGTTGGATCTTGGAATACCATTTGAATATGACGATAATTTTGGCGTTTTTCTTCACCTTTCAATTTCGTAATATCTTTCCCGCGGAAAATAACCGATCCAGACGTAGGTTCATGCATGTTCATGATAGTTTTTACCAAGGTGGACTTACCACAACCAGATTCCCCTACGATAGCTAAGGTTTCACCTCGCTCTACATCGATAGAAATGCCATTACATGCACGCAATGTAGAACCGTCAGCGAGAGGAAATTCTTTCACAATATCTTGAATTTGCATAATAATCTCAGACATAGCGTTTTCCTCCAATTTCTGGCACAGCATTGAGCAATTGCTTCGTATACTCCGCTTGTGGGTTACGAATGATTTCCTCAGCTGGACCATATTCCACCACAGCCCCTTGTTTCATAACCATGATTTTATCAGACATATGAGCTGCGACGCCAATGTTGTGTGTTACGATAATCATAGATGTTTTCTTTTCACGATTGATACGCAATAATTCTTCTACAATTTGTGCCTGTGTTGTTACGTCTAACGCCGATGTAGGTTCATCCCCCAATAATAACTTAGGAGAGAAAGTGATTGCCATGGCAATCCCTACACGTTGGCGCATACCGCCACTGAGTTCAAATGGATAGGACTTCATGATGGCCTCAGGGTGTGGCAAATTTGTGAGCGCTAACATTTCGATAGCTTTTGCCTCCGCCTCTTGTTTAGACATAGTGCTATGCAATTGGATGAACTCTACAAATTGCTTGCCTATGGTTTGGATAGGATTCATCATATTGCCGCTATCTTGGAAAATCATGGCAATGTGATTGCCTCGTAGGTCTAACCAATCTTTTGTGGAAAAGGATAATAAATCTTGACCGTCAAAGGTGATGCTTCCTTCAGACACACGACCTGTATTTGGCAATACCCCTAATAGGGCACGGATGACCGTTGTCTTACCACTGCCAGATTCGCCTACGATGGAAACAATTTCCCCTTCTGCCAAGTCCAAGTTCACACCGGCAATGGTAGGGTTCGGATTATTACCATAAGTAACGGCTAAATTTTTAATACTAAGTAACATATAGATCCTTTCTGCCTATTTCGTAAGTATCGTACTGAAAGTTACTGCTACATACAACAAGGGGAGGCAAAGTGCCTCCCGATTGTTGCGGACATCTGCAAAGGATTATTTTGCTGGTTTAATATCTTTAGTCAACCAGTAGTAGTCTGTTGGGTACATCACTACATTTGTTAACCATTTGTTATTAACGATATTTGTTTTAGGGTAACCTAAGAATAATGCTGCACCATCATTCAATAAGATTTGTTGTGCTTCGATAATTAAGCTTTGACGTTTAGATTTGTCGAATTCAACTGCTAATTGATCCATGATCGCATCGAATTTAGGATTGCTGTAACCAGAACCATTTTGAGGGTTTTCACCATTCAAGTTAGTTTTCCAGTACCATTTCAAGAAGATTTCAGGGTCACCAGTGTTCGCTGTTACGATGTTGGAGATCAACAAGTCATAATCACCATCGATACCCATTTTGTCAATTAAGTTATAGTCAACAGACTCGATATTTACTTTGATACCGATTTTTTTCATGTCGGATTGTACGGCTTCTGCATAGATAGGAAGCTCTTGACGGCTGTTGTATACTACGAAGCGCACTTCTAAGTTTTTGCCATCTTTATCTACGAAACCGTCACCATCAGTATCTTTCCAACCTGCTTCTGCTAACAATTGTTTGGAACGCTCAGGATTGTACGCATTAGGGTCTTTCAAACTATCAAAACCATAATCCAAGCTTGGTGGGATTGGCGCTTTACCAGGAATGAATGTATCTTTTAACAATACTTTGTTGTAGGATTCACGGTCAGTACCGCTGATGAAAGCTGCACGAACTTTTTCGTCACCTAATACCCCTTTTTGGTTGATACGAGCTAATACAGTACGCAAGGACGCGATTTCATCTACTTTGAATTTGCTGTCATTACGCATAGTTTCAAGATCGCCAGCGCCGATGTTAACCGCGAAATCTACATCACCATTTTGCAATGCCAACGCACGAGTGGTAGGGTCATCGATAGATGGAATTTCTACTGTTTTGAAAGGAACTTCTCCATCCCAGTAGTTTTCGTTAGCTTCTACGACTGCTTTTTCTTTCGTGAAAGATTTCACTTTGTACGGGCCAGTACCGATAGGGCCTTCTTTGGCAAAGTCACGGCCAGCTTTTTCAGCAGACACATCTACGATGATGAATAATGGGTCAGCCAAGAAACCCGGTACATTTGGATACGCTTTATCAGTAGTGATGATCAAGTTTTGACCTTCTGCTTTGATATCTGTGTATTTGAAGAATGTAGCAGCACGTTTATTTTTCTCGAACGCACGCTCAATGGATTCTTTGACTGCTTCTGCTGTCACTTTGTTGCCATTGGAGAATTTCGCTTTATCATTAATTTTGAAAGTCCAAGTCATTTTATCCGCAGATACAGACCAGCTTTCCGCCAACCAAGGTTGTGTATTCATTTTTTCGTCGAATTTAGCTAATGTTTCACCAATACCGTAACGCATAACTACCCAACCGAAATAGTTTTGTGTTGGCTCCAATGTGTCTGCGAAGTTTGTAACACCAAATTTTACTACACTTTTATCAGCTGGTCCCGCATTGTCGCTACCGCAACCTGCAATCACACCTAATGCCGCTACTGCCATAACACCAAATGTAGCATTACGAAGCCATTTTTTCCAACTTTGTTTCATCTTAAGTTCCTTTCTACAAAACTTACTACTAATACATTAATGTGAATCTGTACTACGTGGATCTAAAATATCCCGCAGTGAATCGCCCCATAAATTGAAGATGGTAACCACAATGAAAATGGCCATCCCTGGATATAACATCAATTCTGGAGACGATAAAATATATTGACGGTTCTCATTGAGCATTAAGCCCCATTCTGGCGTTGGCGGTTGTGCCCCAAAGCCCAAGAAGGAAAGCCCCGCAATTTCCATCATCATAGTCCCGATATCCATCGCCCCTGTGATGACAATTAAAGGCAATACATTCGGTAAAATGTGGCGCCATAAAATGGTCAATTGTTTTGTCCCATTCACTCTGGCTGCTGCAATAAAGTCGTTATGACGAAGTTTAATGACCGCTGACCGAATCAATCGCGCATACTTCGCCCAGCTCACCACAACAAGAGCCAAGATCGCATTGATAGCGCTACCACCCAAGATACCGGCAATGGCAATGGCCAATACCACCCCTGGGAAGGATAACATAATGTCTGTAAAGCGCATCAATACAAGCTCTACTTTACCTCCAAAGAATCCAGACAAAATCCCTACTACTGTACCCACAACAGCGGTTAAGATAACAAGGATGATGGTCATGAACAAGGAAGTTTGCGTGCCGTAAATGATACGAGAAAACGTATCACGTCCCAATTTATCAGTTCCCATGAGATGATCTGCAGAGGGCTTTAAGAAAGCCTTTGACATATCTGCATTAAATGCATCGTGCGGCGTGATATAAGGAGCAAATATAGCAATTCCTACTACGATAGCCACTAAGAGGGAGTAGAAAGAAAAGCGCTTGTGTTGCAGAATAAATTCTTTCATCTTATCCCCTCGCTTTCAATCGTGGGTCTAATATAGAGTAGGACAGGTCTACCAAGAAGTTGATAGCTGTATAGATGAGGGCTACCCACAATACAAAGCCCTCGATGAGTGGATAGTCACGCATGGCAATGGCATACACCGCCATTTTACCCATCCCCGGCCAAGAGAATACGATTTCGATAACCGCAGCCCCTGCCAAAAGCCAACCGATACCCATACCCATGATGGTAATCAAAGGTAATAAGGCATTTGGTAATACATGTTTCCACAAAATTTGAGATTCACTCATACCACGAGCTCTAGCACCCATCACATAGTCTTGGTGCAATTCTTCGATGATCACCGTCCGTACTTGGCGCGTAAATTTAGCCGCCATCACAAAAGATAAGGTAATCGCTGGTAAAATGAGTGCTTTAAAGCTAATCACAGAGGTGGCAATCGGCACCCAGTGTAATTTCAGTCCGAAGACGTAAAGCAAAAGCATGCCTAACCAGAAACTTGGCATCGATACATTAATGAATGCAAAGAATCGAATGATAAAGTCTGGTAGCTTATTGGCTTTTACCGCCGAATAAATCCCCATCGGTATGGAAATGAGTACATTCAGTACAAAGGCTGACACTGCTAATAAAGCTGTACCGCCCAAGCCTTCCAATAATTTGTCGGTCACTGGTTTTTTCCCTGAATAGGACGTTCCTAGATCACCTTGTACAGCACCAGCTACCCAGCGCACATACTGTTCCATAAATGGACGATCTAAGCCCATCTCTTTTCGTGTGGCATCAATCATTTCCTGAGACACAATGGTATCCCCTGCTTCCAATACCATCAAGGCTGGATCACCAGGAGCAATGTAGGTCAAGCAAAATGTCAAAAACGTAACGCCAATTAACGTAATCAGTAGTTGTGACACCTTGCTTAGTATGGTTTTCAATCATCCACGTCCCTTCTCAAAAGTATTTGGGTCTACCTTCTACCACTATAAAACATCAGTCAAAAAAAAAGCCACCTTTGAGGTGGATCTTTTACATAAAGTTAGCAAGGGCTACAGCTTAGACAATCTTGCTCCATCTTGCCCATAACCCTATACAACTTTTAGTAATACCTTCCCCAAATAATCTTCCCTTCCCAAGGTTTTATAGCCAAATATCTACGCCCAACTATCCTAAATAGATATTACATAAATATGTTAATTTCTTTTATCAAAAATGTCAAATGACTAATGTGAATATTGCAAGACATGCAATGCATGCTTGTTTGAAAGTGTACATTTATAGCCATTTATCTGTGATTTATATCATTTTTAATCATTATCTTTACACAAATTGAAAAATATCTATATAGCAATTTTATTCATTTTGAATATTATTTTTGCATCATAACATAGATATAAAAAACTTTCATAAGTAAAACTAGACATACAAAAAACACACCTAAGAAATAGCCCCTAGGTGTGTTCTGTCTTACTATATTATTAAAAAAAATCATTTTTCCAAAGCCAATAGCCTGCTAAAGCAGCGAAGCTAATGCCAATGCCAATGACATATTCAAAGCCATATTCTGTATCAGCAAATGGAACAGGTACATTGATACCCCACAAGCTAAAGATTGCTGTTGGCACGGCTAACATAATCGTCATAGCTGCCAATAATTTCATAACTAAGTTCAAATTGTTAGAAATGATAGACGTAAACGCATTCATCATATTCATCAAAATATTAGAATACATTTCGACCATCTCAACAGCCTGCTTGTTCTCGATAATCACATCTTCTAGCAGATCTTCGTCTTCTTCGTACATCTTTAACAAATACCGCACATCATCATGACGGCGAACCCGTAAGATCCGTTCCATTACCGTACCATTACCACGCAAGGCAGACGTAAAGTAGGTCATGGACTTCTGCAATTCCAAGAGTTGGAACAAATCCTTGTTGCGCGTAGTGTGACGTAATTTCTTTTCTATATCGTCTGTACGACGGTCGATTTGTTGCAAGTATCGCAAGTATAACACTGCCGTGCGATACATGATTTGGAATAGAAATCTTGTCTTTTTAAAAGTGTAGAACGTCGGCATTTGGTTGCTCAAGAATGGATAGAGTACCTCTGCTTCTTCTAAACAGATGGTGATAAAGAAATCTTCCGTCACAAAGATACCCAACGGTACCGCATCATATACGTCAGATCCACGTAGCACCGGAATGTTAATAACAACGAAAATGTACTCATCTTCGATTTCCACGTGCGACCGTTCTTCCGTATCTAAGGCCGCTTTCAATACATCTGTTGGAATCTGTGTCATCATATTGACGATAGCCAACTCATCGGGGTCTGGGTTCACCAAATTTATCCATGAACCTTTTGTCGCATCTTGTACAGTGGAATCTGTGAACAATTCCCCCTCTACGTGTTTGTGTACCGTTAACATGTGACACCTCCTTAACGTCTTAATAACCCTACCCTCTATCTTAATCAATCGAGAGCAATTCGTCAATTTTTTTATGATTTCTTTTGAAAGTTTCTAGAAGATAATCCCCTAAGATATTCATGCACAACAAAAAGGACCTCACCTAATGGCGAAGTCCTCTTTGTTGTATAGTTGTTGTGTAGTGATATATGCCTTGTATGACTACAAGGAAGGGGAAGATATCACAATGCCTCCTGCCACATAGTAGGGCGTACATCATAGCAGGAGGCCATATATTATTTACTGTAGAAAATACGGATGGAGTTCAAGATACACAAGATGGATACCCCAGTATCTGCAAAGATGGCTACCCACATATTTGCAAAACCGAATACACCTGCTACCATAACGATGATTTTCACAGCGATAGCAAAGAAAATATTTTGCCATGCAATGGATAATGTACGGTCTGCAATGCTCAAAGAACGCCATACGGAATCTAGGTTAGAGTTCATGTATACCACATCTGCTGCTTCAATAGCAGAGTCTGCACCACTACCCATAGCACCGCCTACATCGGCACCTGTCAATACAGGAGCGTCGTTGATACCATCACCTACGAACATAACAGAACCATGATCACTTCGAAGAGATTGCACTACTTCTAATTTATCTTGTGGTAATAATTCAGCACGAACACCTTGGATACCCACTTCTCGAGCAATGTAGTTCGCACTAGCTGCCACATCACCTGTAAGCATTACTGTTTGATATCCTTTTCCATTCATGCGACGGATGGCTTCTTTAGAATCAGTTTTTAAAGCATCGGCGATGATGATACGACCTGCGTATTTACCGTCAATGGCTACGAATACTTCACTACCATACACATAGTCAATCAATGGGGTAGCCACATTTTCTTTCGCCAATAAACGGCCATTGCCAACTAATACAGTATGACCTTCTACAGTGCCTACCATACCATGACCAGAGATTTCTTTTACTTCCTTAGCTGCAGTAAACTCTACGCCTCTACGTTGTACTTCTTCTACGATAGACATAGCAATCGGGTGTGTAGAACCAGCTTCTAGAGCCGCTGCATATTGCAACACTTCATTATCTGTATAAGTACCAGCTACTTCTACTGTTTGTACGTTGAAAGTACCTGTTGTGATAGTACCTGTTTTATCGAAGGCAATCGCTTTCACGCGACTCATAGCCTCGATCGCCTTGCCACCTTTGAACAATATACCTTGTTTAGAACCAGCTCCGATACCGGAGAAGAATGCCAATGGCACAGACAATACAAGAGCACATGGGCAAGATACTACTAAGAATGTTAAAGCTGTATAAATCCAATATTGCCATTCTCCTGTGAATAAAGGTGGTACCACGGCAACGATGATGGCCAATGCCACTACGATTGGCGTATATACACGAGAAAAACGAGTAATAAAACGATCAATCTTTGGTTTCGATGCTGCTGCATTTTCCACAGCATCTAGAATACGCATAACCATGGAATCTTTTAATTCATGCGTTACTTCTAAGACAATGCGACCATCTACATTGATGCAACCAGACATCACTTCAGTGCCTACCGTAGCACTCACAGGAACTGGTTCACCAGTTACCGCTGCTGTGTCGATACGTGTAGTCCCTTCTACAACACGACCATCCAATGGAATACGATCACCAGGACGAATTTCGATATGAGATCCGACTTGTACATCTTCTGGGTTCACCACCTGCACGCTGCCATCACAAGCGATTAAACGCACTTCTTCTGGGCGAAGATCCACTGCATCCATCACCGCATTACGACTGCGTTCTGTAGCACGTTCCTCAAAATAAATGCCCACTTGGAAGAACAACATAACCCCAACTGCCTCTGCATATTCACCAATGATTAACGCACCAATAGTAGCAATGGACATCAAGAAATTTTCATCGAACAGTTTACCTTTCATACCATTCTTAATTGCTGCCCATACAATGCGCCATCCTAGTATAACAAAAGTCACCACCATCAATGGAATCATATATTGCTCAGACACCCAATTGGTAAACTCTGCTACTACCATCACGATAGCGCCTATAATAATCCCCACTAAACTAGAATTATGCTCATGGTCATCCTCTGCTTGTTGTGCTTTTTTAGATGCACGCACAAATGGTACCACTACTACACCATCTTCCGTAGCATCACATACCGCTTGGATTTGTTCTTGTAAAGCATCCGTATCTTCTACGTTAGAGGTAATCCGCAATTGTTTCGTACCAATTGTGAAAGTCGCTGCCGACACAGATTCTAATTGATTTAATTTTTCTTCAATGACACTAGCGCAATTTGCACAGTTCAAGTTTTGTAATGTAAAAATGCGTTCCATGGTATCTCCTTTATGAATTATAATATGTAACCTTACTACTTGTTTTAACATTTGTTTTAACATCGCTTTAATACTTGAGCGTTTGTTCATATTTTTATTATATCTACAATTTTCTATTTTGTCAACATATGATTTTATATTCATTTGTATTTTTTTATCCTATTTTGATCTTATATCGATAATAAAAAAGCGGGTTATAGGACAAAATGAGTTGGTAGACTATGTCCCTACACGACAAAGAGGACTTGGCCTAATAGCCAAGTCCTCTTCGCTGTATAGTTGTTATGTAGTGATACATACCTTGTATAACTACAAGGGGGGAAGATATCACAATGCCTCCTGCTACATAGTTGGGCATACATGCTAGCAGGAGGACTTATATTATTTACTGTAGAAAATACGGACAGAGTTAAAGATGCAAAGAATGGATACCCCTGTATCTGCAAAAACTGCCACCCACATATTTGCAAAGCCAAATACACCAGCCACCATAACGATAATTTTTACAGCAATGGCGAAGAAAATATTTTGCCATGCAATGGACAAGGTACGTTCTGCAATACTTAAGGAACGCCATACAGAATCTAAGTTGGAGTTCATATATACCACGTCTGCTGCTTCGATGGCAGAGTCTGCACCACTACCCATAGCACCACCTACATCAGCACCTGTCAACACAGGAGCGTCATTGATACCATCACCTACGAACATGACAGAGCCATGCTCGTTGCGAAGAGATTGCACCACTTCTAATTTATCTTGTGGTAACAACTCAGCACGAACACCTTGGATACCTACTTCTTGGGCAATGTGATTCGCACTAGCTTGTACATCACCTGTGAGCATCACTGTATGGTATCCTTTGCCATTCATGCGGCGGATAGCCTCTTTAGAATCTGCTTTCACAGCATCAGCAATCACAATACGACCTACATATTGACCATCAATAGCTACGAATACTTCACTACCATATACATGTTCAATGGTTGGTACCGTTACATGTTCTGTTTCTAATAAACGGCTATTACCAACCAATACGGTATGGCCTTCTACAATGCCTACCATACCATGACCAGAGATTTCTTTTACATCCTTAGCCGTATTAAACTCTACTCCTCTACGCTGTACTTCTTCTACAATGGACATAGCAATCGGGTGTGTAGAACCAGCTTCTAGAGCCGCTGCATATTGCAACACTTCATTATCTGTATAAGTACCAGCTACTTCTACTGTTTGTACGTTGAAAGTACCTGTTGTGATAGTACCTGTTTTATCGAAGGCAATCGCTTTCACGCGACTCATAGCCTCGATCGCCTTGCCACCTTTGAACAATATACCTTGTTTAGAACCAGCTCCGATACCGGAGAAGAATGCCAATGGCACAGACAATACAAGAGCACATGGGCAAGATACTACTAAGAATGTTAAAGCTGTATAAATCCAATATTGCCATTCTCCTGTGAATAGAGGAGGTACCACGGCAACGATAATCGCCAATGCCACTACGATTGGTGTATATACACGAGAGAAACGAGTAATGAAACGATCAATCTTTGGTTTCGATGCCGCTGCATGTTCCACAGCATCAAGAATGCGCATGACCATGGAATCTTTTAATTCATGCGTTACTTCTAAGACAATACGCCCATCCACATTGATGCACCCAGACATCACTTCTGTACCTACGGTAGCGCTCACTGGAACTGGTTCACCCGTTACCGCTGCTGTATCGATACGCGTAGTACCTTCTACTATACGGCCATCCAATGGAATACGATCACCAGGACGAATTTCGATATGAGACCCGACTTGTACATCTTCTGGATTCACCACCTGCACGCTACCATCACAAACGATTAAACGTACTTCTTCTGGACGAAGATCCACTGCATCCATAACCGCATTACGACTGCGTTCTGTAGCACGTTCCTCAAAATAAATACCCACTTGGAAGAACAACATAACCCAAACAGCCTCTACATATTCACCGATGATTAACGCACCAATAGTAGCAACAGACATCAAGAAGTTTTCATCGAATAATTTACCTTTCATGAAATTTTTAATTGCTGCCCATACAATACGCCATCCTAGTATAGCAAAAGTTACCACCAACAATGGAATCATATATTGCTCAGGCACCCAATTAGTAAACTCTGCTACCACTATCACGATAGCGCCTATAATAATCCCCGCTAAACTAGAATTATGCTCATGGTCATCCTCTACTTGTTGTGCTTTTTTAGGTGCACGCACAAATGGTACCACTACTACACCATCTTCCGTAGCATCGCACACCGCTTGGATTTGATCTCGCAACATATCTGTATCTTCTATACTAGAGGTAATGCGCAATTGCTGGGTACCAAGCGTGAAAGTTGCTGCTGACACAGATTCTAGTTGATTTAATTTTGCTTCAATCACGCTAGCGCAATTAGCACAATTCAAATTTTGTAGTTTAAAAATGCGTTCCATCGTATCTCCTTATGAATTATAATATAAAAGCACCCTATTACTTTAGAGTGCCAAAAAGCGCTGTATGCGGATTCGAACCGCATCTTTATAACAATATGTTATCGTCGTGCCAGTAGACCAACAGCGATTTTTTATTTAATCTATTATCCCACAAATTTAATAGACTTGCAACTAAATCGTTTTTATAACCAAAGATAGTTTTCGGTAACTATTGGGTAACTATCGTCCTTTAGATTTAATATTCAGTTAAACCCAAATTCTTTGAATTTACCTTATGATTGTTACAAATGTTATTCTGTTCCGCCTTGACTTTGCCCTGCTAATGAGATGTAATATAAGTAAGAGAAAGAGCAGTACATGACACTAAGGAGGCCTACCATGATTCCTATCGATTCTGCTTTACATGGTGATGTGATTATCTACCAATCAGGACAAGAAAATATTTCTACCAATGTTCTATTTAAAGACGAAACATTTTGGATGACACAAAAAGATATGGCGACGTTGTTTTGCGTTGATATATCCACCATTAATTACCATTTAAAAGAAACATTTGATTCTGAAGAATTATCAGAAAAGTCAACTATTGGAAAATTTCCAACAGTTCGCTTAGAGGGTACCAGAAAAGTAACTCGCACCATCACTTTCTACAACCTAGACGCCATCATAGCTGTTGGCTACCGTGTAAACTCAAAAGAGGCTACACAATTCCGCATTTGGGCTACAAAGGTATTACGTGAGTATATTGTGAAAGGTTTTGCCCTCAACGATGATATGTTAAAAAATGGTACTCCATTCGGTCAAAACTATTTTAAAGAACTTTTACGTAGAGTTCAATCCATTCGAGCAAGCGAACGTCAAATCTATCAACAAATCACAGATATATTCGCAGAATGCTCCATTGACTACGATGTACAAGATCCTTTCACTCGTCAATTTTATGCTATGGTACAAAACAAATTCCATTATGCCATCACTGGCAAAACCGCAGCGGAAATTATTTATGATACCGCTGATAGAGATAAACCACACATGGGATTACAAACTTGGAAAGATTCCCCTCATGGGCGCATTCATAAATCTGATGTAACCATCGCGAAAAATTATTTAACTGCCGATGAAATACGAAAACTAGAACGAACCGTTTCCTCCTTCTTTGATTACATCGAAGGTATTATCGAGCGTAAACATACTTTCACTATGAAAGCCTTCGCTGAAAGCGTAGATAAATTCCTATCTTTCAACGAATACTAAGTGCTCACTAACAAAGGGCATATTTCAAAGCTACAAGCTGATAAGAAAGCTGTTACTGAGTATAATGAATTTAATCGTACACAGAAAATAGTTTCTGATTTTGACAGATTATTACAAAATCAAAATAAGTAGACTTCTATTAAAATCTAGTAATATCATAATCCGAATCACAGACTGATAAAACCCATATCCAATGCAACACAAAAGCCAGCAAAACAGAAGTTCTGCTGGCTTTCACTATGTTTATTTTATTCCCACTCAATGGTTGCCGGTGGTTTACTTGTTATATCGTACACGATACGGTTGATATGGTTCACTTCGTTCACGATGCGGCGAGAGATGGTATCTAATACATCGTAAGGGATACGAGCCCAATCGGCTGTCATGAAGTCTGTGGTTGTGACACCACGCAATGCCAATGTGTAGTCATAGGTACGGAAGTCACCCATAACGCCTACTGTACGTGTGCTTGTTAACACAGCAAAGTATTGGTTAATGGAACGATCTAAACCAGCTTTTGCGATTTCATCGCGGAAAATATAGTCCGCATCACGCAATACGTCTAATTTATCTTTTGTCACTTCACCCATGACACGGATGGCAAGACCTGGACCCGGGAATGGTTGGCGCCATACTAAGTAATCTGCCAAACCAAGTTCAGCTCCTAATTGACGCACTTCGTCTTTGAACAAGTTACGAAGTGGTTCGATTAAGCCTTTGAAATCTACTACTGCAGGCAAGCCACCTACATTGTGATGAGATTTAATCACTTCTGCTTCGCCAGTGCCAGATTCGATCACGTCTGGATAAATGGTACCTTGTGCTAAGTAATCAACGGAACCAATTTTGCGACCTTCATCTTCAAAGACACGGATAAATTCTTCACCAATAGCTTTACGTTTTGCTTCAGGATCTTCTAAACCCGCTAATTTTGTCAAGAAACGTTCTTCTGCATCCACACGAATGAAGTGCATGCCAGAATCTTTGAATGCCGCTTCTACTTCGTCACCTTCGTTTTTACGCATCAAACCATGGTCAACAAAGATACAAGTCAATTGGTCGCCGACAGCTTTGGAAATTAGCGCTGCTGCAACGGAGCTATCTACACCACCAGACAATGCCAATAATACTTTGCCATCCCCTACAGTGTTGCGAATTTCATCGATAGCCGTTTTGGCATAGTTTGCCATCGTCCATTGACCTGTGCATCCACATACTTCATACAAGAAGTTGTGCAACATTTCTTTGCCGTGTTCTGTGTGTAACACTTCTGCATGGTATTGCATAGCGTACAAACGGCGCTCTTCGTTTTGCATCGCTGCCACAGGGCAATCTTTTGTATGCGCTACAATTTTGAAACCTTCTGGCACTTTCGCCACATAATCTACATGGCTCATCCATACGATTTCTTCTTCTGAAAGTCCTTTAAATAGCGGTGAGGACACGTCTACTTGAGTTGGTGTTTTACCAAATTCACGTGTTTCCGCAGACGTTACATGACCGCCCAATGTGTGCGCCATGAATTGCATACCATAACACATGCCCAACACTGGAATACCAAGTTCAAATACTTCCGCTTCCATTTTTGGAGCATTCTCTTCGTATACGCTAGCAGGACCACCAGTGAAGATGATACCTTTTGGCTGTAATTCTTTAATTTTTTCTAATGCCTTATTATACGGATATACCTCGCAATACACATTATTTTCACGTACACGACGCGCGATCAGTTGGTTATATTGACCACCAAAGTCAACGACAACAACCATCTCTTTTTGTTCCATTCTGTCCTCCCACAATCTTCTGTTTATAACTTCAATATATAAACACTATATATTAAATATTATACCTTATGCACCAAGTTTTGACTAGAATCGGAAGTCACGTTCTCCCTCTTCCATTTGTGCAATATAGGCTTTCGATTTTTCTTTTACTAGATCATTTTTAATGGAATCTAATTGTACATCAATGACAGCATCTCCTACCGCTTTTGTTTCATCATCTGCATAATCTAGTAAATATTCTTTCAATGTCATCAACGCGTTCGGTTGGCAACAGTTTGAGATTTGTCCACTCTTCGCCAAAGCCATAAAGCGATCTCCTGTACGACCTTCTCGATAACAAGCTGTACAGAAACTAGGTACATATCCTAATTGCAATAACCACTCTACAATTTCATCCAAGGAACGACGATCGCTCGTATCGAATTGAGCAGAGTTTTCTTCTTCTGGTTCTTCTTCTACATAGCCACCAACGGATGTACGAGAACCTCCAGAGATTTGAGAAATACCCAACGCTAAGCCCCGCTCACGCATGGATTGACTTTCACGAGTAGACATAATCATACCTGCATATGGCGCAGATACACGAATCAAAGCTACGATTTTTTCAAAAATATCGTCTGGTACAGCATTACTGAAATCATCTACATCAATATCATCGGCTGGGCAAATACGAGGCACACTGATGGTATGCGGACCTACACCAAACTTTGCTTCTAAATGTTCAGCATGCATCAACAAGCCTACGAAGTCGTATTTGTAATGTTCCAATCCATAGAGCACACCAATACCTACATCATCAATGCCGGCCTCCATAGCACGGTCCATAGCCGTTGTATGGTATGCATAATCGCTCTTAGGTCCCGTTGGATGAAGAGCTTCATAATTTTCTTTATTGTAAGTTTCTTGGAATAATGTATACGTACCGATGCCTGCCTCATGCAATTTACGATAATCTTCCACTTCACAAGCGGCAATATTTACGTTCACACGACGAATTTCACCATTATCTTTTTTGATGGAATAAATCGTATCGATACATTCCAAAATATATTCCAATGGGTTTTCCAATGGATGTTCACCAGATTCGATAACGATCCGTTTATGCCCCATCGCCTCTAGAGCCATTACTTCTTCACGAACTTGATCTTGGTTCAATTTCTTACGAGTGATGGTCTTATTTTTTGCATGGTATGGACAATAGATGCAACCATTGATGCAATGATTGGATAAATATAAAGGAGCAAAGAGCACGATACGATTGCCGTAAATGGCTTGTTTGATTTCTTTTGCTAAAGCAAATAATTTCTCCTTATATTCTGGCAATGGACATTCTAACAATACCATTGCTTCACGGTGGTTCAAGCCTACACGGGTTTTCGCCTTTTCTAATATAGCATCCAACAAAGGACGATTTTCCTTGTTTTCTTCTGCGTATTGCAATGTGGCTAGAATCTCTTCGTGATTAATAAATTCTTCCGCCTTGGAAGAGTGTACATCATACATAGTAAACTCCTTTTCTACTGACTTAGTAGATCTATTACATTCCCAGCTTAGGTTATCTATTCGCAGCGTATCCCGAAGGGGAACTTTCAATATAACATGTGGCAACACCCTCTAGATGTTGCACCTATCTAGGTATACCGATTTTATTAGATATAGCCTTTCTTTTATTATACTCCACTTGAGTATCTATGTATACAAAATTAGTCTGTATGATGAAAGCAATTACTAATACTATCTATGCATAAACAGAAACACACAGATATTCATCTGTTCATCATTCGATAAACTACATATACTATGACCACACACATATCACCGATTCCATAGTGCATGTCTACCCTCAAACTTTGGCAAAGAACTACTCACAGCACAAAAAAGGCCACTAGATATTGCTATCTAGTGACCTCTTATATGTGTTGTTATTAAGCTTCTACAGGGTATACAGAAACTTTACGGTTATAACGACCAGCACGTTCAAATGCTACACGGCCAGGAACCAATGCAAACAAAGTATCATCTTTGCCGATACCTACGTTAGCGCCTGGATGGAAATGTGTACCACGTTGACGAACTAGGATGTTACCACTTTTTACAGTAGAACCGTCATGGCATTTAACTCCAAGACGTTTGGACTCGGAATCACGACCATTTTTTGTACTGGAAGCACCTTTTTTAGATGCGAATAGTTGTAATTGGATATTGAATAACATGTAGTTCACCTCCTATTGTTCACTCACTCTAACAAAATCACTATATTGATCCGCCACATTCTTGATACCAAGCAGCATGGTTTCTAATATAGTTTGTCCTCTTTCAGTAATGGGTTCTGAAAGTAGGATATCTAACTCACCATCTTCTATGCGATACTCCATAGATTGCTTAGCCACCTCATGAAGTCCTAAGATCGATGTTTGTGAAAGCATGGATATGGCGGCACATACAATATCTTCTCCGTAGGGCCCTGCCTCGGCATGTCCACGAAAATAACATTCTACGATTTGTCCTAATCGATTCCGCTTCACATCAATGTGAGTCATGACAATTACGCCTCGATTTTTTCGATGCGAACTTTAGTGAATGGTTGGCGATGGCCTTGACGACGACGATAGTTGGATTTCGCTTTGTATTTGAAAACCAAGATCTTTTTCGCTTTACCATGTTCAAGTACTGTACCAGTAACTTTTGCACCGTCCACAAGTGGTGTACCAACTTTAACGTCACCGTCTTTAACTACAGTTACAACTTCGTCAAAAGAAACAGTTCCTTCAGCTGCTACATCCAATTTTTCAATAGTGATTACATCGCCTTCGGAAACGCGATATTGTTTACCACCAGTTTTAATAATTGCGTACATTATGACACCTCCTTGTATTCGTACTCGCTGAATGCGGTTATCTAGCCGAAGCCAAATATTATTGACCTCTTCATGCGGCTTGCAATAGTTGGGCGTACCCAAACTATGACT
>CAUQLO010000034.1:0-19833 GCA_963518725.1 uncultured Veillonella sp.
AGACTGAAAAGAATGTTGCTATTTCTATCGTGTATAAACTTCATACTGTTCCTCATAATTTCATCTTAATATGGAATGTTTCAAATAGCCAGCGCCCCATATCCTTCCCAAACTAACCTCATGACTAAATCGTATATCTACCATAACTAATTGTCAAGCGATATTCGCTACTGTATCCTTACTATAACTTATGCATTCGTTATAGTTATAGCATGTCTTTTTGGTTATTCTACTTCATTATAGGTTCGCTACTACTAGCTTTTTCTTAACTGTATTTAAGTATCATAGTAGCCACTACCCTATAACAGTTAATTCATGAATTATATATTATTTCGATACATTAAAAATTATAACAATTTAGATTCTTAACATATTGACGAGTTATCCTGTCAATCATATAATTAAATTAACAAATAGTACGGCTTCCCATTCTTATTAACTGATTTCAAACACATTAAGTATAAAAAATATTAGGAGGTGTTAATATGGCCACTTCAAGTATCACTCATAACTTCGTTGTATCTAGTCCAGATAGTGTAGAACGTTTTGTTACAGCTTTAGATAAGGCTAAACAAGAACGTATACCTAACCAAGTTCTTCCCGGACGACAATTAACTGATTCTAAAGAAATCTTAACTTTAATGTCAAAAAGGAGAAAGTAATATGTCTGATAAATATTTTAGTATCAACATCCGTGTATACTTAGATAAGGAAGCGCCGACATATATCGGAGAGGAAAATCTTTATGACTTACTCTCCGATTTTTCTTGCCCTAAAAATCCCGATGTAGAACACTTTTTATTACATAATGCCATTGAGTTCACAAAAAAGGATCAATCTATCACTTATCTTGTATTTGATTCAGAAGATGCTTCATTACTTGGATATTATTCCATCGCTATTAAACCACTTTCCATTCAAGCTGAAAACATTAGCAAAAGAACAGCACATAAACTATCTCGTGTCAGCATTCTTGATAAATCTATACAATCTTATACAACAGCAGCATATCTGATTGCACAATTAGGGAAGAATTATGCTCTTCCTAGAGAAAAACAAATCCCTGGAAATATTCTTTTAGGTTTCGCCCTTGAAAGTATATCAAAACTAAAATATTCTGTAGGCGGTGTTATGGAATTTCTTGAATGCGAAGATAATGAATTTCTTCTAAACTTCTATATACAAAATCATTTCAACCCATTTAATACTCGTGTTACAAACTCCTATAATAACAAGCCCCATACACTACATCAACTTTTAAAATTTATATAATTTGCAATAAAAAGCGACAGATCCCTGAAATGCAATATGTAAATCAGACTGTCGCTTTTTCTAGCTCTTCAAATACTTCTGCAACAGAATATGTTTCCCCTCGTACTGCCTGTAAGTACCCTGTTTCCATCAAAGCATTACATGTACTTTCATCCATATTCTCATGTATTGGTAACTCTTTAGGTATTGTCAATGGGAACGGAATGCCATTTGCTATTGCCATATCCATCACCTTCCTTTATGCATAGTATACATCAATGTGTCATATATTGCGACGCGATTTACCATACATTTTGTATGTAACATAAAAAATCCCTCCGCATCGCCATATCTTTTAATTCACTTTCTTAGTAAAGTAAAAAACGCCACATACTTTCATCCTATAACAGACTATGAAAGTACATGACGTTTCTAGAAGATATTTAATTGTCTAATACCCAAAGTACCCTAACTTTCAGATTAGTGTGTACTTTTAGAATCATTGCGACGGCAAATGCCTGCAAAGACAGATCCTGTAAAGTTATGGATAATGGAGAACACGGCTCCTGCTACGGCTGCTTGTGGTGTAAAGTGTTTCAGCGCCAAGCTAGCTGCCAAGGCAGAGTTTTGCATAGCTACTTCGATTTGCATAGCACGACGGTCTGGTACAGTGGAACCAAATAGACGGCAAATGAAATATGTCACCACATAACCGCTCACGTTTTGCACTAAGCAAGCCAAGAAAATCATCACACCATGGGCTAAGATATTATCACGGCTAACGGCAGTAACGCCAGCTAAGATGATCAATACAGCTACGGCACCCACGGTTGGCAAGACTTCTTTCACAGGTTCAATGCGAGAACCGATAAAATAGTTCACAATAATGCCCAATGCAATTGGCACGGCAATGATTTTCACGATGGACATGAACATTGGCCAGAATGCAATATCTACGGTTTGTCCTGCATATAGGACGATGAAGATTGGCGTTAATACTGGTGCTAATAACGTGGATACTGTCGTCGCAGATACGGACAACGGCACATTACCATTTGCCAAGAATGTCATCACATTGGATGCGGTGCCACCTGGGGCAGCTCCTAACAAGATAAATCCTAAGGCGATTTCAGGTGGGAATCCAAACAAGTTGCCCACTAACCAACCTGCTAGTGGCATCCACAAGAATTGAATCAAGGACACCAAGATCACTTGCCACGGTTGTTTAAATACGTCTAAGAATACTTTCCCTGTTAATGTTAAGCCCATGCTAAACATAACTAATTGTAACAAAGGAACTGTTTGTTTCGCTGCGCCCATGAATACTTCTGGCACTAAGAATGCGATGACTGCCACAGCCAACACAATCCATGCTAGGTAATCATTGAACAAGCGATTGATACTACGAATAAAATTCATATGTAACCTACTTTCTATAAAACATGAGAACTTTTCAATTATAACAAATCTCCGTCCTAAATAAAAGATAATTATAGTAAATTTATAACATATTTGTCCGTTTATGTGTTACAGCTATATCACATGTTTCTGTACATGCAAGAAACCGTTATGCAACAATACATAAAAAGCCATATAAAAAAAACAGCACCAATACCCTATCATCTAGGGTATTGGTGCTGTTTCTAATGAACTGACTATCGTCAATCCAACCTATTCACTTTCCAAAAACATTCGAATCACCGGATTTTTCATCATCTTAGCTTGTTCTTCTGGCGTAATGACTTGTACTTTATCTCGGTCCACATTGACCAAGCAGAGAAATCCTAAATGATCGCCTTGATTCGCACGGAATTGGTGTGCCATCAATTTAGGAATTTCAATCATATCTCCTTCTTGTACGTTTTCTACGGTGTCGCCTAGTAAACATTGGCCTTTTCCACGGAAGATCATCACCATATGTGTATGCTCATGGCGTTCCATAGTGCTATATCCGCCTGGTTGTACTTCAAAATAGCGGAACTGGCATGGAATATCCCAAGCTCCATCGAAGAGAACTTGACGGGTTACATCTTTAAATGGGCTATTATCTTGCTTGTACACCAAGGTATCTACGCCGTCCCATGTGTATGTTTCTTGATTAAATTTACGTATCATTTGAATATCTTTTTAATGGCTCCTAAAATGCCGCCATGTTCATGAACATAGTCTTTCACAGATTCCACTTCAAAACCTGTTTCGTCGATAGCTGCACGAATGGCCGCTTCCTCAATTTTTGTGTGGTCAAAGCGAATACGCACTTCTTTTGTTTTTAAATCTACTGTGGATTCCAAAACACCTGGTAACCCACGAACAGCACCATTCACAGTGTTTTCACAGTTTACACACATCATGCCTGGAACGTAAAATAATTTTGTAGTCACATTACCTGTGCTACCACAACCGCAATCTTTACACATAATTCCTCCTAGTTATTTTGTTTATGACTATTTTTTGCCCCTGCGTCTACATCAATCGTTTCTGCTTTAGCAGGTTCTTCTTTCGCTACTTTTTTATCACCGCTAACAGCATCTTTGAATTCATTAATGCTTTTACCGATGGCCTTGCCAATTTCAGGCAATTTTTTAGGGCCAAAGATAACAAGGGCAATAATTAAAATAAGAAATAATTCTTGTGTGCCAAAATTAAACATGCCTAATACCTCGTATTTCAAATTAATTATTGTTTATGCGCTGCCTCATCCACATACCATTCCACTGGATCGTGGGTTAGCACGGCACCTGGCAGACAATGGTCTACACGGTCTTCCCAAGAATATTCTTCATATTCCTTGCGTTGGCGAAGTACACGTGCTAGAGCCGCCTCTTTAGAGGCCCCTACTACTGTAAACCACACAGATTTTGCCTGTACCAACATCGGGAAGGTCAGTGTTACCCGTTCCCACACTTTGCCATCTTTCACAGCCACGACCATGCGATCACGCTCATAGAGTGCTTCCGATTTAGGGAATAAGGACGCCGTGTGTCCATCGTCACCTAGGCCTAATAGCACTAAGTCGATGTGATCCTTTTCCGTGCGTTTCAAGACCATTTTCACTTCTTGCTCGTATTTATCCGCTGCTTCTTCTACAGTACCATTATTCGTTGGCACTGGGTAATAATGGGCAGCTCCCATAATATTGCCAAATAAACGGTCTTTTGCGCGACCAAAATTATTATCTGGGTTGGATTGTGGCACGAAACGTTCATCTACCCAGAGGAAGAAAATATGCTCCCAATCGATGCGATTCGTGTATTCATCGGAATCCAACAAGGAGAACAGTGCATTCGGCGTAGTTCCTCCAGACACTGCTACTACGCAAGTTCCCGTTTCTGCAATACACGTATTGGTATAGGTTAAAAATCGATCGGCCACTGCTTTTGCCACGTCATCTCCCGTAGGAAATGCATGAATTATATCTCTCGCCACCGCCAAGATCCTCCTTCTAATAATTCTTCTGCTTCTTTTGGTCCTTCACTGAAAGCCGGATAGAAACATAATGGTGTTGCTTCGTCATTGCGTTCCCATGCTTCCATCAACGGTTTAAATAAGCGCCAAGATTTTTCTACCGCATCATTACGAACAAATAGCGTTTGGTCGCCCAACAAGCCATCTAAAATTAATCGTTCATACGCATCTGGAATATTTGCTAACTCCACGGAATCGCTGTAAGAAAAGTCCATTTCCAATGTGTTCACGCAGAGTTTAGAGCCTGGAGATTTCACCTCTAAGGACAATCCCATTCCTTCATTTGGTTGCATGCGAAGAACGAGTACGTTTTGGTTAAAATCTTTCGCATGGAATGGTTTGAAAATGGAGTGTGGAATTGGTTTGAAAGTGATGGCAATCTCGCTAGATTTTTTCGGCAATCGTTTACCCGTGCGCAAATAGAACGGCACATCACGCCATCTCCAATTGTCGATGAACAATTTCAATGCCACATAGGTTTCCGTCATAGATGTAGGTGGTACATTTTCTTCTGTCCGATAGTCTGGCGCTGGTCGGTCCGGATTTATTGATTCCGCATATTGACCACGCACCGCTACATCAGCTAAATTTTGTCGATGTAAGCTACGGATGGAGGAAATCAGCTTGGCAATTTCATCACGATAGTCATCAGCATTAAAACTTGCTGGTGGCTCCATAGCAATCAAGGACAAGACTTGGATCATATGGTTTTGCACCATATCTCGCAAAGCCCCTGCGCCATCGTAATACCCCGCTCGTTTTTCTACGCCTAGTTCTTCCGCTACGGTGATTTCTACACGCTCGATATATTTGCGATTCCACAATGGTTCAAAAATAGCATTGGCAAAACGGAGCATTAAAATATTTTGCACCGTTTCTTTCCCCAAATAATGGTCGATACGATACGTTTGCTCTTCTGTAATATATTTCTTTAACGCTGCATCTAAAGCGATAGCACTTTCCAAATCATGACCAAATGGTTTTTCAATGATCACACGAGACCAGGACCCCACCTCTTCTAACAGTTGGGCGCCATGTAATTCACGGACGATGGGCTCAAATAGTTCTGGTGGCATTGCCAAATAGAATAACGCATTCCCCGCCGTACCGTGCACCTCTGCTACTCGTTCCAACTCTTCTCGTAACGCCCCATAGGTCGCTGGCTCCGTATATTGCCCCGCCACGTAGGAGAATCGTTCAATGAATTGACGTTCTTCTTCCGTTGGCTCGCGGTCGCCTAGTATGGATACTTTCACTTGTTCCCGAAATTCCTCGTGACTCATCGCTGTACGAGCTACGCCCACCACAGCTACTTTCTGTGAAAGTAATCCCCGTTGAAACAAGGAATAAATAGCTGGCAATAATTTACGCTTTGTCAGGTCTCCGGAGGCCCCGAAAATAACGATGGCCCCCGCCCCTGGTGTATGATCTATAGATAGTTCTTCTCTTACATTATAGGACACATTCATGGTGAATCTCCTTTACATCATTTCCTATTGGAAACACTAACACTGTACCTTTTATTATAAGCATAAACGACGGCCTTGACAATGGTTATCCGATTTTGACTTTTTTCTTTCAGTAGTATATAATAAATAGGCACAATTTGTGCAAAGTATTTATTAATCTATGAGGTGATTATCACATGGCAACGAGAAGAGAAGCACGATTTAAGTTATGCCGTCGCTTCGGTGTGAACGTATTCGGTCACGCGAAGGCTTTAAAACGTGTAAAAAAAGACCAACGTCAAAAGAAAATGTCTGAATATGGTCTTCAATTATTAGAAAAACAAAAAGTTAAAGCATACTACAACTTGCTAGAACGCCAGTTCGTACGCTATTACGATAAAGCGAAAAAAATGCACGGTGTTACAGGCCAAAACATGTTGAAATTGTTGGAATGCCGCTTGGACAACCTTGTATATCGCATTGGTTTCGGTAACTCCATCCGTCAAGCACGTCAAATGGTAAACCATGGCCACATCCTTGTTAACGGCAAACGCGTTGACATCCCATCCTACCAATGTAAACCTGGTGATGTGATCGAACTTCGTGAAGCTAGCCGTGACAACGAAATGTTCAAAGTGAACTTCCAAGAACTTCGTTCTTTCGAACTTCCTTACATCGAAAAAAATCTTGACGCTTTCCAAGGCACATTAACTCGCCTTCCTGAACGTGAAGAACTTCCTATCGAAGTAAACGAAACATTAATCGTCGAATTGTACTCCAAATAATAGGATACTACAGCAACCAATCTTCGGATTGGTTGCTTTTTTTATGACCTAATGGTTGAAATTATTGTGAGTAGTTTATATAATGAAAATATATATCATTTATTATGTGTTAAGCGGGGTGCGATTATGAAAAAACTGTTTCTTCTACTAACGATTTTTTTGCTCTTTGCAAGTTCTGCCTTTGCAATTTCATTAGATGAACTGAGAAATACACCTGAAAGATACAAACATATCTATGCAGATCAAACTCTTGATGGATATGTAGAGATTCCTTCAATCAATGTAACACGTTATAATCCACCATATTATATTATCAATGCAACTATGTATGTGGTCCAATACAAAACAAATACTATTGGTAAAACAGATGCTACCTTTTTCTACGATTATAATCGTAGCTCAGAAGTATTAAAGAAAAAATTCGCTAATAATATGTTAATTCTTGAGGAGCAGAAAAAAAATTCTGGAATACAATGGAAAATGTCTGGACTAGCTGGCTATAATTTTGATGGTTCAATATACAGACCTTATCGTCAAGTAAACCCTACTAGCCCTAAATTTGCACCCCACACTGCTCCTATCACTTCAATAAGTTATATGGCAGCTACATATAGCTTCTACAAATCTTATAATATATATTTCAATCCACTTTCTGATAAACAACGATTCTAAAGGTACTCATTATGTCACAAATTCTTCTCTCTATTTTTTACTTTATCCTAGCCGGCATTGCCGAAATCGGTGGTGGCTATTTAGTATGGCTCTATCTAAAAGATGATAAAAGCCCTTGGTATATGCTCGCAGGTGCTATTACGCTCATCATTTACGGCATCATCCCTACCTTGCAAGAAGCACCTTTCGGCAAGGTATACGCCGCCTATGGTGGTATCTTTATTGCCCTCTCCATTTTATGGGGCTATTATGTAGACGGTATTACTCCTGATCGATACGATATCATCGGCGGTATCGTCTCCATCATCGGGGTACTGATTATTATGTACTATCCTCGATAATAAAACTCCCTAGGATTCCACCTAGGGAGTTTTTCTGCTTTTCAAAATAACTGAACTTCTTTAAGGTCCGTATTCTTTAGTTGCTTCCCGTATTAAACTATCGTGCCAATCAGTATCTCCTAATTCTTTATTATGATATACATCAAACACTTGGTACAAATGTTTATAAGAAATATTACGCTCTATGATTTTCTTTAGAGCCTGTGTATCCATAGAAATAATTTTCATACCATCAATAGTTTCTTCATTTTTAGTGTATGGAATTAGCTTCCTATATCTAAAATCATACACAACATTTTTATCTAAATAAGTACTAACAAACAAACTGTAATCAAAAGGATTCTTATAGCGAATCTTATAATCTCCTAAATGCCTTGAGACAGGTTCCATCTCCATTCTTCTTTGATTAGTTCCATCTGCAAGAGTCGCTTCTAATAACAAGGAATGTTTTGGATAGTCTCGACACGCTTCATACTTATAGATAATATCAGCATACCCACCAGCTGCATGAGTTTTAGGTAAAAGATTAGCTTCCAACGATAAGTTCATAAACTCTAAAATATTACCTTGTCGCTCACTAACTTTATACCATATGATTCCCAATATATATTCAAAGATGGTTGGAATAGTCGCCTCATCAGTAACTAATTCTTCAATTCTCCTATCATTCCGTGTTTCAAAACATTGCAACAATTCAATGAGTATATCATCACTGAACTTCTTATCAATCATTATATTAAATCTTCTATAACGCTCATCATTAATATATGTTGCCGCTTGATCTGCACTATCAATCCTAATCCCTAAATCTTGGCTTAAAGTTCTATATATTTTACTCATATCTATAGTAAACGCTGAAGATATCTCTTCTAGTTCTACATCAACTTGTAGATTGCTATCTTTTGTAAAGGCAACACTATATAATTCATCTATGATTTCATTAAAATAATACTTAGGAATCATATCTAATTTGATTGTGCGATCTTCAAAAATTAGAACATCTGCAAGATTAAAATACCTTCTATTTAAATCAAAATAATCTGCCAACGTCGATATTGCCTTAAATACATGTAGGTATTCAAAAAATGCCTCTTTCAACTCCGCTTCATTACGACATGATAAAAATGGACAATCTTCTGATATCGATTCTTTTCCTTTTCTTCTTATGGATGAAATATTAGTAGTTCGGAATAACAAGTTTCTCCACAACGTGCCCGGTCTTTGATTTATATTTTTCGCAGCATGCAACAATCCTTCGTAATCATTTTTCCCTTCAAGAAATATTCCTTTTACATTTTCATATAATTCGTAATAAGGTTTATCATAGCTCCGACTTTTACGATTAATCCCTATTGTACAAATTATGTCTTCATCAACCTCAGAATCCATGAACACATTCAAAGCCAACTTATAATTGTCCATCTGCATCAATCTCTTAAAGATAATTTCCTCAGTTTTAATTTTCCCTAATCTATAAGATTTTATATCTTTAATAATTTGCTCAGCACTTTCACTATCCTTGATTAATGGAATAAAATATGTAAACTCATCATAGGTTAAAAACTCTAGTTCAGTTAAACATTTGAGCACAGCAATAAAAGGTCTAACAATACACCCACTTACATCCACGCTTGTTTTTAACAGTTGCTTTAAATACATAAAGCTATCGCCACTAATGTTGAAATCATTATTGGCTTCAAATGCTCCTGTAGTTGTTACATCTAGCAGAGTTCTACCTGCTTCCGTAAGTATTCTGTCTGCTGTAACAAGGCCAAGTTCTACTAACCCAGAAGTTTTTTCTCTAGCATCTTTATCTTTTCGACTTGCTTCCCCTGTAACAAATCCCTTATCTTTCATAAAATTATAATATTGTTCTTGGATTGTAGGGCGCCATTCCCATTGTGATTTCTTGATAATTTCACGATAAAACTCATCAAGCAACAGTAATTGTTCCTCTATTTTTAAATTCAATTTTGCAGTTCTAAAACTTGTGGTCCCCACCACCCAGCAAAAACTCCGATATGAGATAACTGTATTAGACATTTACTCACCTCTTTAGTCCACCAAATAATTTGTAATAAGCACTTCCTTAGAGATACTATCCTTATCTTTTCTATGATAATTACTATTGGAATAACTTTTATCTAAGTAATGACAAGTATATCCATTAGCTTCAACCCAGTCATATAGAAGATGATTTTTTTTACCCTTACTTTCTAATACATTCGACAAAGCAAAGGTAAATCCTTTTTTATTTGCCTCGTCCAAAAAGTTTAGTAAATCTTTTTCATCATGTTCCGTCCACATTCCGTTTTCATTGTAGGTCGCACTAGTTATCAAGTATGGTGGGTCACAATATATAAACGTTCCTGCCCCAAGGTCATCTAACAAGATATCTCTAAAATCTTTTTCCATGAATTGAACATCTTTGTTCTTCAACTCCTCAGAAAATAAGACCAATTTACTTCTCATTTTTGAGTTAAAATCTCGTTTCCCCACTGGAAGATTAAACAACCCTTTTCTATTAAACCGAATCTGATTATTAAAGGAATACACCATCAATACATAGAGCATCACATAATCGATGGTTCCATCGATATATTTTGCATTAAAATCATTCCTCAACTTTGTAAATTTTTCTTTGTTATACTCAGCCAACCCATTACTACTATTACAATTATAATAAGCATATCCATATAATGCTGTATTAGATAGACCATATTCTTCAATCACCTGATCTATAGAAGTTAATAACTCATTCGTTTCAGACATTTTAATAAAATTCATCAGCCCAATCACACGGTCATTCAGGTCATTAAAAATAACTTTTGAAGACAAGGAATTAATTCCTACATTACCGCCACCAGCAAAGATATCCAAGAATATTTCTTTTTCATCAAATAATGGCTGAATTTGATCTAATAGCTTAAACTTTCCACCAATATAATTAAATGGACTTGCTATATTAATTTTCTTTGATGAATCGTATACTTCACATAAAAATAAACGCTCTTTATTATCTTTAATATCTGACTTTCCCGTTGAAAAAGCTTTATGATCCGCTTCAAATATTGTCACTTTTCCTTTTTTTCGCAAAATTCTAATAATATCTTCATCTGAAATTTTAGCGTTTGATCGGTCATTCCCCTTGTCTGACATATTATTATATGAAAGTAAAATGTATTTTACATTTGCTTTATCAATCAAATCTTCAAATGCTTTTGTTGCATTAATCATGCAATAATCGCTTTTTATAGCGGATCTATCCATTTTTCGAGCAACACCATGCACTTTTGGCTTTTCCCATCGTGCCACGTTTTCAAGCAAATGATAAGCATCACAATACTGTCTTGAGTTATATGGTGGGTCTAAATATAATAAATCCCCCTTAATCGATTTTACCAACATATTAGCATCAATATTATAACAACTATTGTTAGGGTTCATACATTTCTCTGGTAATAGCACATGTAATACCAACGATTTATCAAACTCTAATTTTTTCCTATACGCATCATAATGCCCTACAGTATTCGCAATTTTATCCATTGCATATAATAATGCTGTAATCAAAATTGCATATTCCTTGAAGTTGATTTCTTTCGTTTTATATTTCAACTCTATATCTTCTCTAATATATCCAATCTTGCTACAATCATCTGCAGAAAAAAATGTATTACCAAAGGTCTCTCTCATATAGTTATTTTCTTGTGTTTCTATTTGATTATATTCATAGATAATCTCTACTATTTTTTCACTAGAATACTCTTCTGGCCCAAACCAAGCATAATTCGAAATATAATTGCTATACAATAAATCATTGGTGATAAGCATTTTATCTTTAAAAGCATTAGAAACCGCACCTGTACCACTAAAAATATCTATGACAATATTAATCCCTTTGCAATTTTCTTCAACCGTCTTCCTTATAAAATTAGAAAGAGAATACTTATTTCCTAAATATCTTCTATTATTGATAAATAATTGTTTTAGACCTAATTCTGATATTAATTGTTCAATATAATCACTAGGTTTCTCACCTTCTATATTAAGTTTTGTTTTCAAAACTTTAATAATCTCTTCATTCCAAAGATATCTTCCTGTATCGCTTTTAGGTACTACAATTTTTTCTTTCTCAATCAATTTATATAAGTATGCTTTAGAAATATCTAGCTCTCTGATAATTTCAGCAACAGTAACACTTTCCATTCTTTATACCTCTTGCCACATTTTCCCTATTTAGTAGACATTATATCACAAAAATCACTGTTTTTCTATTAATATCGCCCTAAAAATGGATGCTAATCGCATCTATATCTCATGTATATACAAGCTAAATTTATTATATTTCTACTCCGAATATCCCCCCTCTACACACAAAAATCTCTAGTCAAAGTTATGCTTACGCACTCACTTAAACTAGAGATTTTTTTGCATTAGATACACCAGTTTCTACACTGTAGTAAATCAGTATATCTAGTCATGTTCTATTAAATTTTTTCACCATAGAAGATCAATTCTTCGTCTTTCACAAGGGCATAGGAACGTGTGCCCAATCCCATGCGGTCTGCACGTAGTAAGATGGCTTGCCATTCGCTGTTAGGGGAAATATCTTTGAAATAATCCCATGTGCGTTTTTCCACTGTGCTCAACACGCCGTTTTCCACTGGTGTAGCTTGTGTGATAATATCGCCCAAGGCCTCGTCCATGGCTACCATATCGTAGGATACAACAATGCCCAAATTATTTACGATTTCATTAGTGGCGCCAGCCTCTTTTAATTTCTCTTGGTTCACATAATCTGCTACCACGTCCATCGCCACACCTACGTGGAAGCGTTGACGGTTTCTTGTAGCCGCTGCCGCATATTCAGCCACCGCTTTATGATGTTCTGTTCCCGTTAAGGACACTAGTTCTCGACGGCCTTCTAAGCTGGCAGAATACCAACCTGTATTGTTTACCGCTCCAGAGAATCCACTGTATTCATTGGCTTTAATATGGTTCACGGAAATCACCACATCACTAGTAGCAATGCGTTCATCGATATAGGCTACTTTCACAGATTCACCATCAGGAATGATTACCTCACGAGAATTGTTGCTAGGCTCATCTACATAGACCACCGTGCCCCCTTCGGACTCAATGCGGTCTTTCATGTAAGCCACTACTGTTTCATAGGCCTCATAATCACTGTGCAAATCATTGCGAAGTAATGCCACTCGTTTGCCCTCACAACCAATTTCCTCAAAGCCAATTTTGCGCAATAAAAATTCCAATCGTTTATGAATTAATTCTTGATTAACCTCTTGCAAAGGGGAGTAATATACTTCCATATCATACCTCCTACAACTATATCATTTTGTAAAAAAAGGGCTGCATCTACTGATACAGCCCTTACCTTGGCGGAGAGAGGGGGATTTGAACCCCCGCGCCAGTTTCCTGACCTACCGCATTTCGAGTGCGGACTCTTCAGCCACTTGAGTACCTCTCCGTATACGACGGCGTTCTTTGAAAAAATCTTTCATCATCTGACTGCATTCCTCTTGCAATACACCTGCCAATACTTCTGGCTCGTGATTTAGATTCGGATGTGAAAGTACGTTAAACAAAGATTCTACCGCACCGCCCTTGTAATCGCTACTGCCATAGACAACGCGATCAATGCGACTGTTAATAATGGCACCAGCACACATAGGGCACGGCTCTATCGTAACATAAAGCGTGCAACCGGTCAACCGCCATCTTTCGAGCAATGCATTTGCCTCACGAATGACTAGCACCTCTGCATGGGCCGTAGCATCATGGTCCACTTCACGACGATTGTGATGACGACTGATAATCTTGCCTTCATGCACTAGGACGGCGCCAATAGGGATTTCTCCCATCTCATAGGCCTTACGAGCCTCCACGAGAGCCTCTCGCATATATTCTTCATCTGACATACTTTCACTTCCTTTCGAACACTCATACACAATAGCATACCATACTTTCATCCAATCGTCACTTGTTTCGCTATATAGCCTGTGGCGTTCGTAGTTAGCATAAGGGAATACCGTAACACACCCCTTCTCAAACTATACGGTGGTTATGTTTGTTCAGGGGTATGTTACGGTCTTCTTACATTTGTGTGATTTAGGTAGAAAAGAACGCCACAAGGCTACTACTCGTAATGGTGTTCCTCAGAGAAAATGTAAAGTAAGGTCCTCTGTTACGATATATTCTATTGTTTTATGGTATAATAAAAAGTATATGCAAACTGGTTTATTACATCTATTGAGGTGAACGATTATATGGAACAACGAGCGTTTAGTAAAATCAATGTGGGCCTTGCCATCACGGGTAAACGTGATGATGGGTACCACAACATAGACACCATCTTTCAATCTATTTTTCTGGGGGATTCCCTCTATTTCGCACGTCATCATTCGGTTGTGTTCTCCGGCGATGCACCGGATCTGCCCTATTATATGACCCGCTTAATTCCCTATACTGAAAGTAATATCGCTATGAAAGCGCTTCGCATGGTACAAGACTATACAGGCTGTCAGCAAGGGGCTGCCATTCATCTATTAAAGCGAGTGCCCCCAGCAGCAGGCCTTGGTGGCGGTAGCGCAGACGGCGCTGCTATGCTACTGGGTCTCAACAAATTCTGGGACCTTCGCTTAACAGAAGCGGAATTACTCTCCATGGCATCTAAACTTGGATCCGACGTACCTTTCCTATTGAAAGGCGGTACTGCTCGTGGCACAGGCCGTGGTGAAATCTTGGAATCATTGCCTACAGGCCCCGCGCAGTGGCTCCTCATTGTGAAACCTAAGATTAGTATCTCCACGGCAGAGGCATACGGTCGTTACTCTGGTTCTTCTTGTGTCACTACAGATACGATGGATACCGTCACAGAACATATAAAAGCGAAGGAGTTTCGTCAAGCTTTCACAGCCAGCGACAATACCTTTGAAGAACTGATCTTCCCATTGCACCCTGAACTTGTGGCGTGCAAGCAATTCTTCGTTGACCGCGGATTCCCTACGATCATGACGGGCAGTGGTCCTACCATGGTAGTCCTATTGGAAAAGGCCATGGAAGCCATTCGTTTGCAAGAAGAAATCAAAACAGCCGGTCACAACTGGCTTTCACTAATTACGAAAACACATGATGAGGAGGCACTACCATGACTGCACCACGTTTACAACCCATCCGTTTAGACGCGTACAAACCGCTTCGTGAGATCGTGAGCGATGCCTTGCGTCAAGCCATCCGCGACGGCATTTTACCACCTGGCGAGCGCCTTATGGAGATTCCTCTTGCGGAAGAACTCGGTGTCAGCCGTACACCCATTCGTGAAGCCATTCGCATTTTAGAGCAAGAAGGGCTTGTGGTAATGATTCCCCGCCGTGGCACCTATGTAGCAGATATGAGCTTGAAAGATATCACCGAGGTGTTTGAACTTCGCTCCATCCTAGAAGAATTAGCGGCAGAGCTGGCAGCGGAACGCATTACAAACGAAGAAATCGAAACCTTGGAGCAACACCTTGTGGAAATCGGAAACTACATGAATGAAAAAAATCTCGACAAGGTCGTACAAGCTGATATTCTATTCCACGAAATTCTCTATAAGGCATCTCGCAACGATCGCCTCGTAGAAATGATTCACAACCTACGAGAACAAACATTGCGGTTCCGTACCTTATCTATGAGCCAAACAGGTCGCCTCGCCAAGACTTGGGATGAACATCGCCAACTGGTAGAGGCTATCTCTGACCGAGATATAGAGCGGGCGCGCCATATTGCTCGCATCCATATGGAAGAGTCAGAAAAAACATTGCTCGCTGGCATGCAGTTACAAGGGCATGAAGAGTAAGCTTTGTTATATGCTGAAAGGGTCCTTCGGGACCCTTTTGCTTATTAAAAATATAAAAAATAGAGGAAAGTTGATACTTTGCAATCAACTTTCCTCTTTTTTATTTGTAGGCTACTTTGTTACAGCCCCTTGTATATGAAGTTTTATATTATGGCAACTCTATAGTATACTGCGCATTTATTTACTCATATATTTCGCTTTAAATGCTGCCAATTGTGCTTCTTCTAACGGCATGCCTTCGCCTTGGAAGTGAGCGATGCTTTGTTGCATTTCTTCGTAGGCTGTTGGCACGATTTTAGTAAAGCGGTCTTTGTATAGTACCCAGTTTTCTAGCATATGACGACCTTGTTTGGAGTTCGTATGCAATACATGTTGTTGTACTAGCTCATGAATCCGTGCTAAGTCACTTTCACTAGGCTTGCGAAGTTCCACAAGTCCTGTGTTGCAATAGCGTCCATCTAAGTCAAGGACGTACGCATAGCCACCGGACATGCCGGCGCCAAAGTTACGGCCCACACGTCCAAGAACGAGAACCTCGCCGCCTGTCATATATTCGCAACCGTGGTCGCCTACACCTTCGACAACGGCAGTAATACCGCTGTTACGAACGCAGAACCGTTCCCCAGCCACGCCATTGATATAGGCAGCACCGGAGGTAGCCCCATAGAATGCCACGTTACCGATTAAGATATTTTCATGCGCCTCATAAGTAGCCGCCTTTGGTGGGTACGCAATGATAGTACCACCAGACAAGCCTTTGCCAAGGTAATCGTTCGCATCCCCTTCGAGTTCTAATGTCATGCCATTCGGGATGAAAGCACCGAAACTTTGACCAGCAGAACCAACGAAGTTCAATTTGATAGTATTCTCTGGCAATCCCGCTTCACCGTAACGACGAACTACTTCGCCACCAACCAAGGTACCTACTACACGATTCACATTGCTGATAGCCAATTTAGCACGAATTGGTTTTTGATCATCCAAGGCAGGACGGCACATGCGAAGTAATTTTTTCATATCCAAGGTGCGTTCCAATTCATGGTCTTGATCGATGCTGTGTAAATGTCCCACAGACGCATCTGTATATGGTTTAAACAAGATTCGTTTCAAGTCCACGCGAGACAATTTGAAATTATCATCTTGTGAGCGTTGGCGTACTAAATCGATACGACCTACTAATTCACGCACACTGCGGATACCTAAACGAGCCATGATTTCGCGCAATTCTTGGGCGATGAACTTCATCAAGTTTTCCACGTATTCTGGTTTACCCGTGAATTTAGCCCGCAATTTCTCGTCTTGTGTAGCCACGCCGTACGGACATGTATTCATGTGGCAAACGCGCGCCATGCGACAGCCTACTGCCACTAATGGCAAGGTACCAAATCCGAATAATTCCGCCCCTAACAAGGCTGCAATTGCTACATCATAGCCAGTCATGAGTTTACTGTCTACTTCCAGCTGTACACGGTCACGCAAACGGTTCAACATCAAGGTTTGATGTGTTTCTGAAAGTCCCAATTCCCATGGCACACCTGCATGTTTTACCGATGTACGACCTGCCGCACCAGTACCTCCATCATAGCCGGAGATAAGGATGCTATCTGCTTTCGCTTTAGCTACCCCTGCGGCAATGGTACCTACCCCAGCTTCTGAAGTCAATTTTACAGAAATCGCTGCACTTGGGTTGACGCATTTCAAGTCATAAATCAATTCTGCCAAATCTTCGATAGAATAAATATCGTGATGCGGAGGTGGAGATACTAACTCTACCCCTGGTGTGGAGTGACGAGCTTTCGCAATGTCTGGGTATACCTTTTTGCCCGGTAATTGACCACCCTCACCTGGTTTTGCCCCTTGGGCACATTTGATTTGCAATTCTTTTGCGTGCACCAAATAATTTGTAGTTACCCCAAAACGGCCAGAAGCAATTTGTTTTACTTCACTATTGCGATTATCTCCATTGGCATCGAGAACAAAGCGACTTGTATCCTCTCCGCCTTCCCCAGAGTTCGACGTAGATCCTAAGCGATTCATAGCGATCGCAATGGCCTCGTGAGCCTCTTTACTAATAGCACCATAACTCATAGCGCCAGCTTTAAAGCGTTTCACAATGTCTTCCACTGGTTCTACTTCTTCCACAGGAATGCCGCCACCCACAGGGAAGTTCAATTCCATCAAGCTACGCAAAGTTACATGGTAATCTTCACGAATCATTTTAGAGTATTCTTTGTATGTATTGTAATCCCCTTCGATTAAAGATGTTTGTAATAACTTAATCGTAGCTGGATTGAATAAATGCTCTTCCCCATCTTTCATAGGACCGTACCAACCGCCTGGTTCAAGGACTTTCACATCTTCTTTGAAAGCTCGTTGGAATCGTTCTAAGGTTTCATGAGCCACGCCACCTAAGCCGATACCACCAATGCGTGTCGGTGTGTTCGGGAAGTAGGTACTAATAAAGTTCGTATTCAAGCCCAATGCCTCGAAGATTTGCGCCCCATGGTAACTGCGTACTGTGGAGATACCCATTTTAGACATGACTTTCATAATGCCAGACACAGAGGCCTTGATGTAATTTGCTTCTGCTTCCTCTGGTGTAAGGTCGCCCAAGCGATTCGTTGCTTGTAGATCGCGAACCGTTGCTAATGCCACATATGGGTTGATAGCCGTTACACCATAGCCTAATAATGTACAGAAATGATGTACTTCACGAGGTTCCCCAGATTCCAAGATTAAGCCCATTTCTGTGCGCAACACAGTGTTAATCAAGTGATTGTGCACCGCTGCCACTGCCAATAAAGCTGGAATCGGTGCATGGTGTTCGTCCACACCACGGTCAGATAAGATTAATACGTTTTGGTCCGTGCGAGCTGCTTCCTCTGCATCCTTGCACAAACGGTCGAGAGCTTCTTTCATACCTTCCGCACCTTTGGCAGGATCAAATAAGATAGACAATGTCACGGATTTCATACGACGGCAGTCCAATTGTTTAATACTTGCCAATTCTTGGTTCGTCATAATTGGAGTTCGCATAGAAACTGCGTAGGTACCCACTTTGTTAGGGTCCGTTAAATTACCGCTATTGCCTAGCATCACTCGTGTGGACGTCACCATTTCCTCGCGGATCGCATCGATTGGCGGATTTGTCACCTGCGCAAATAGTTGTTTGAAATAGGAATACAACATTTGTGGTTTGTCGGACAGAATTGCTAGCGGTGCATCGGCACCCATGGAGCCTACAGGATCTTTCCCATCTTTTGCCATAGGGATAATCATGCGCACCAAATCTTCTTGGGTATAGCCGAATACTTGCTGTTGCATGAACAAGTCCCCTACCTCTGGGATACTATCTTCCGTAGCTTGTTGAATCTCCGACAAGTGGATCACATGTTCTTTCACCCACTCATGGTACGGCAATTCTGTGGCTACTCGTTGTTTGATTTCTTCATCAGAAATGATTCGACCTTCTTCTGTGTCGATTAAGAGCATTTTACCTGGTTCTAATCGTCCTTTCGCACGAATCATATTATCTGCTTCGTTCACTACACCTACTTCAGATGCCATGATAACACGGTCATCCGCTGTCACATAATAGCGTGCAGGACGCAAGCCATTTCTGTCTAGCACACCACCGATCACAGTTCCATCAGTAAAGCCCATTGCTGCCGGACCATCCCATGGTTCCATCATGAAACTATTGAACTCATAAAAGTCGTGTTTTTCTTGGCTCATCAAAGTATTGCGTTCCCACGGTTCTGGAATCATCATCATAATCGCATGTGGCAAGCTACGACCCGTCATATGCAAGAACTCAAGGGTATTGTCAAACATGGCAGAATCAGAGCCTGTATCATCAACAACAGGGAACACTTTTTTAATATCTGGGAATAAAGGAGATTCTGCTTTTCCTTCACGAGCATTGATCCAGTTTACATTACCACGGATGGTGTTAATTTCCCCATTATGTACTAAATAACGGTTAGGATGAGCCCGTGCCCAGCTTGGGA
>CAUQLO010000035.1:0-19557 GCA_963518725.1 uncultured Veillonella sp.
TATTTCCAAAATTTATCTTCCTTCACGGATTACCTCTTTTCTACGGCAATGGATAGTTTTTTCACACCTGCTTGCTTCAAAGCATCGAATGTTTCAATGACAAATCCATAGTTGACGTCTTTATCACCGTTTAGAATGACTTGTAAATCAGGATTTCGTTGCAGCTCAATTTGCACACGGCGAATCAATTGTTCCTTGTCGAGACTTTCTTTATTGAAAGCAATATTGCCATCCGCCATGACTGTGATATTTACATGTTGGTTCATATCTAATTGAGCAGAGCTCGCTTGTGGTAAGCCCACTTTGAAAGTATTTTGTTGTACCATGGTCATGGTGCTAATCATAAAGAACACAAGAAGGAAGAAAATGATGTCAATCATAGGGATAATCATTAACTTCGGTTCTTCTTGTACTTTCATACTCCGAAGTTTCATTAGGCATTCTCCTTTTTATGAAGGAAACGAACGATGGAAGCCATCATTTGTTCCATGTCAGATACGATTAAGTTGACTTTACGAGAGAAAATCGCATGTAACACAAGCGCGACTGTGGCAACACATAAACCAGCAGCAGTGGCTACCAACGCTTCCCCTACGCCAGAGGTAATGGCCATCGGTTGACCGTTGGATAAATCTAAGACGCTGAAAGAATTAATCATACCCACAACGGTACCTAATAGACCCAAGATAGGAGCCAATGTAACAAAGGTACTCAACAAGCTTAAACGGTCTTGCAATACGTTTACAGTACGCATAGCTTGGGCTTCTAACGTAGGTTCTACAGCGAATCCATCTTGATGAGCCGTTAAACCTTCTACCACCAATTGAGCCAATACATTGTCAGGATGCTCCTGAGCAACAGCTAGGGCTTCTTTCACATTACCTTGAGCAAATTTTGTAGCCATCGTTTCTTCTACTAAACGATTGGCACCTGCTGTTTTACGATATACTAAAACACGATCAATACCGATAGCGATGGTGAGTACGGAAATAATCAGGAACAGATACATCACCGGTCCGCCTTGTTGGAAAATAGATAACATTTGATTCATTAGAAACACACCTTTCTGTAAAAATTTACACAAACCTTACACATAAAGAAAGGCTACTTATATAAAAGGGGAGAGTGTACTAAATTACCTCGTATATAACGTAGCCTTACTTGTAGTGATATATATAATCATTTTACAACCTATGAGAATAGATGTCAATTGAGTTAATATTTGTATTTTATATAGGGGGTATATAGGTTTTGCATAGACCATAACTACAAATAATACAGCTTTAATTCTTGTTTTGCATAATACATTATTTATATTTTTTTAAAATCAAATGAAATGAAAACAAATTTATATTGACATACATTATAGAAAGCAATTATCATTATTTTATAGATGTATGAATGTAGGTGCAAGTGTGCTTTGAAAAATGTTTTATATATGTTTATGTGTGTAAGGAGTTCTATATGAAACAAAAACAATCTCTAGTATTAGCTATGATGGTAGCTAACTTTGTGGTAGGTGGAAGTACATTAGCGCATGCGGCTACAGCGCCACAATTTGATTTGGGTACATTTGTAGTGGATAAGGGCGTTACCCCAAGCCAGTATGACGCTGCCTATTCTGAAAGTCCAACTGTATATGCAGGTGGTCAAGTAGCCCGTGTGAACCGTGTAGGGAATCTAGGGGAGAAATCCTTTGTGGAAACACCATTTAATATTACCGGTTACACAGATACATTGATTGAAAATCAACAAGCACAATCTATTAATGAAGTTGTAGCGAATGATCCATCAGTGACACAACAAAATTGGGGCACTGGGGCCAACTCTTGGACAATTCGTGGCTTAGACGTAGCTGGTGCTGATGTGAGTTTAAACGGGTTATATGGTATCGCTCCTATTACAAATGGTACATTGGATAATGCAGAGCGAGTAGAAGTCTTCAAGGGTCCTAGTGCTATGTTGAATGGCATGTCTGGATCCAGCAACGTAGGTGGTAGTATCAATATTGTGACAAAGCGTGCCAAAGATGTACCTACGAAAAAAATGACGATTGGATTTGATGGGAATGCACAATATCGCCAATCCTTAGATCTAGGACAACGATTCGGAGATCACAAGCAATATGGTGTGCGTTTAAATGTATCTAATAAAAAAGGTAATACGTACTGGGATAATGAAGTTGTAAAGAACCAAAATGTTACCCTCGGTATGGATTATAAAGGCAGTGATAAGAGAATCGGTATTGATGCGGGGGTTATCTCTAATAAAACTGAGGCACCAGTAGGGACACTTCGTTTTTCTCGTGTCATTGCAGCGGCTAATCAAGCAGGGGCAGATACAACGTATCTAAACCCAGATACAACGTATCTAAACCCAGATACATATGACAAACATATGAGTTTCTCAAACCCTGATACGTATAAACATGTTAATGAACGATTCTTGGCGGTGAAAGGTGAACACGATTTTGCAAAACATTGGACAGGCTTTGTAGGATTTGGTTGGAGACATACAAATCAAGATTATGCGTATAGCACAGCAGATTTGGCGAACTTAGCGGGATCCTTGCGAGTGATGAACAGTTGGAGTCAAAACCAAGAAACGGCTAATACACAAGAAATCGGTGTACGAGGAACTTTCAATACAGGCGTTATCACTCATGAAATTGTGGCAAGTGCAAATCGTCAAGCTGTAACTGTTCATAATCGTTCTGGTTCTGTGCAAGCGGTGAGCATGTTGGATTTGAAAAACTTGGTATGGCCAACATTGGCAACTAATTTTAAACCGAGCACCGATGTTCCTAAAACATCTGAAAGTGTATTCTCTGGAGTGGGTATTACAGATGTGATATCCACGAAGGATAAATCATGGCAATTGATGATGGGCGTTCGTTACCAACATGTAAAACGAACTGCTTTCAATGCTACTACGGGGGCCGTTACATCTACCTATAGCGAGGGAGCCGTAACACCTGGATTTGGCGTAGTTCATAAATTCAATGACAAGGTAGCTGTGTATGCAAACTATATTCAAGGCTTAAGTCGTGGTAATGTAGTCAGCAGCTATTATAAAAATGCCGGAGAGATTTTACCAGTTTACAAAACGACACAACGTGAAGTAGGTCTAAAATTTGATGCTGGTAAATTCACAACTACAGTGAGCGCTTTCAGTGTTAAAAAACCGAATATCATCGATAAATACTTAGTGCCAGGTGGTGGACGTGGACAAGAGGAAAGCGTCATTGCTGGTGAAACAGACAACAAAGGCTTGGAAGTAAACTTCTTTGGGGAACCTAAATTAGGCACTCGTATTTTAGGTGGTGTTATGTATTTGAAGTCTGTAGTTCATAATGCAGAAGACCCAGCTAGTGATGGTAAATATTCTGCAGCGGTACCACGTTGGACGGCTGTATTGGGGGTAGAACAAGACATTAAGTCTGTAAAAGGGTTAACAGTGAATGCGCGAATGACATATAATGGATCCGTGTTCCTAAATGATACTAATACGTATAAGATTGCACCATGGACGCGTGTCGATCTAGGCGCTAGATATACATGGAATGCAGGACATACGCCGATGACAGTACGTGCGGACGTGTATAATCTATTCGATAAGACATACTGGGAAGGCCGTGTGGCAAACCGTGTGAACTTAGCAAAAGGCAGAACATTAGGACTATCCTTAACAGCAGAGTTCTAGTGTAAATACGTAGTAACAAGAACGGATTCTCTTACAAGAGTATCCGTTTTGTTTATGCTGATTAAGGAGTACTATGCAAAAAATAAATATAGCATTTTTTAAACAAATATGGTGGTTATCCAAAGGATTTTGGACATCAGAGAAACAATGGCAGGCCCTCTTGTTAGCGGCTGTCATTATTGGCATACAGATTACCTATGTGTCCATTATGGTCTATTATAATTCGTGGCAAAAAGATTTTTACAACTCCATTCAGGCAGTGGATACAGGTCTATTTTTTTACTACTTAAAGTTCTGGCCTATGTACATGGCGGTGTTCATCTTCTTTGATGTCAATCGTACTTATTTAAAGCAAAAGTTAGAAATCATGTGGCGCACTTGGCTCACCGATGACTATGTGTCACGATGGTTGAGCAATAAAACGTATTACATGATGAAAATTAAGGAATATGAAAGCCGAAATGATGTAGATAACCCAGACCAACGTATTGCAGAGGATGTGAAACTCTTTGTATCCTATATCATTAGTTTGACCTTAGGCGTGACAAATGCCATCATGAAGTTGACTTCTTTTGGGGCCATTCTCTGGTCGTTGTCGGGGATTTGGACAGTCCATGTAGTGGGGAAAACTGTGGATATTCCAGGCTATATGCTATGGATCGCTTTACTCTATGCGGGGCTTGGTTCTTGGCTGACGCTTCGTGTAGGTAAACCTTTGATTAGACTTAATTATCATCAACAAGAATTAGAAGCGAACTTTCGATTTGGTTTGGCCCGTCTCCGTGAATATTATGAAAGTATTGCCTTTTATCATGGTGAAAGTCGAGAAAAGGTAGATGCTATCCATCGATTCTATAACATTCGAGATAACTTTTACCGGTTAATGAAAAAGGAACGAATCCTATCGGTTGTGACAGAAGCCCATTTTCGATTAACATTTTTATTCCCCTATTTGCTTGGCGTACCTCGTGTATTTACCGGGGATATGCAGTTTGGTGGATTGATGCAGACAGCTAATGCTTTTAGTCAAGTGGAAGCATCTTTGGCATTTTTGGTGCTGCGATATTATTCGAATACAGAAGCATCTATTGCACAATTACAAACGGTGGTAGCTCGTTTGATGGATTTTATATCTCAAATGGAAGAAGCTAAGAATATAACGGCCTCAGCAGAGATTCAAAGGGCGTCTTGCGTAGGTAATGCAATCCAGTTACGAGAACTTACCGTTGAAAGACCGAATAGAAACTATTTGGTTAGGAATTTACAATTGTCTATTGAACAAGGCAATCATCTGTTAATTATGGGGCCTTCTGGACAAGGTAAGAGCACACTTCTGAAAACGATCAGTGGCATTTGGCCTTATGGAAACGGTACAGTGGAGATTCCACAGAATCATAGAATTTTATTCTTACCACAAAAAATATACTTACCGATGGGAACTTTAGGAGAAGCAATTTTGTATCCTCATACAGAACTTTCCTACGAAGGTTTCGAGAAAGAGGGGGTGGAACCACAAATACAGGAGGTACTGCGACTAGTTGGGTTAGAGCACTTGTGTGAAAAGCTAAATGTCGATGCCACTTGGTCTCAAATACTTTCACTAGGCGAACAACAACGATTAAGTATAGCGAAGGTATTGCTCAATCCGCCACAGTGGTTATTCCTAGACGAAGCCACATCGGCATTGGATGAGACTAATGAAGATTTGATGTATAGTTTGTTACAAAGTCGATGTCCTCATATGACCATCGTCTCCGTTGCCCATCGACCGCGATTGCGACAGTATCATGTACAAGAATTACGATTACAAGGCGAGGGAACTTATACATTGTGCTCCTGTTAAGGAGTGAATCTTGCGTGATCGAATCGCATTAGATTAAGTACATACACTTAGGTTGTGCGTAACATTATATATGCAAAAAGCTGTAACACAATTTGCGATTGCGTTACAGCTTTTATATTTATTTGTTCGAAAATAATACACATTATGACAAACATATGTTATACTATTGATGAAGAGTAAAACGTGGTTTAGGTTCATCTCCAAAAGGGGGGTGATGCTATGTCATTCATTTGTTAATTAGATCCGTTTTATAAGTTAAGGATATGATAAAATATATATAAATAAGTGCAGGGTAAAAAGTGGGGTAAAAAGTGGGGTAAAAAGTGGGGTAAAAAGTGTGATAAAAGGTAAAAAGATTTTTGCTGCATAGGAGTTGGGGGATTATGGATAGATATATTGGAGTTATACAAAATATTCTCAAATATAGCAAGGAAGAAGAATGGTTTGAATTTAAAGAAAATTGGTTTGATGCTCAAGGAATTGGTGAATATATATCAGCATTGTCGAATGCAGCTGCGATTTGCAAAAAAGATTTTGCTTATCTTATCTGGGGAATCAATGATAAAACACATGAAATTACCGGCACTACATTTAATTTTAGAAGAGATATTAAGAATGAACCGTTAGAACATTTTCTAGCGAGACAAACAACTCCAGATATAGCATTTGCATTTTATGAAGTATTTTTTGAAGAGAGAAGACTAATTCTATTAGAAATACCTAAAGCAAAACAAATACCAACTACGTTTAATAATGTTCGATATATTAGGATAGGCTCAAGTAAAGTCAATGTAGCAAAATATCCTGAAAGAGAAGCAAAATTATTTGAGATATTAAGAGAAAAAGAAAAAACAATACAGAATACACCATCAGAATATCAAGAGTTAACTTTTGAGAAATTATTTACTTATTATGCTGGAAAAGGGATAACTCTGAAACTTGAAACTTTTAAGCAGAATTTGGGGTTACTAACTCAAGAAGGAGAATACAATTTAATGGCTCAGCTATTATCGGATAATAGCTATATTTCACTTAGAGTTTCTATATTTACTGGGGAAACAAAAGGGAGTCCATTATATTCTGTAAAAGAGTTTGGTTATAGCTGTATTTTATTGAGTTTGGATAAGGTATTAGAATATGCCGATGTTATTAATATTATACAAACAGATGAGAGTAAAAGAATTGTTACTAGAAAAGATGTACCTCTATTTGATATGAGTGCGTTCAGAGAAGCTATAGTTAATGCTTTTGTGCATAATAAATGGGTGGATGGTAATGCACCTATGATTACAGTGTATAGTAATAGAGTAGAAATTTTATCTAGAGGGACACTTGATTCCAAACAGACGATAGAAGGATTTTATATGGGAGAATCTATTCCAGTAAATCAAAGGCTTTCAGATATATTTTTGCAACTTCATATTAGTGAACGTTCAGGCAGAGGTGTACCTAAAATTATAGAGTTGTATAGTAAGGATGTTTTTGAATTTAGAGAGAATTCAATTTCTGTAAATATTCCGTTTAGACGTATTAATCATGCTAAAAATAAAGTAAAAGGGATAGAATCGTTGAATGATAGACGAAAGAAAATTTTAGAAGAGCTTAGAAATAATCCAAACTTAACAATAGTACAACTGTCTGAAGTTATTGGAGTAGGTGTCACAGCAACGGAAAATAATATTAAATTTTTACGGGAAAATGGATATATAGAACGAATAGGATCTAAAAAAGGTGGCTATTGGAAAGTGAAGTAAACATAACATACTTATAGACTGAATGACATAGGAAACTTATGAAAGACAAACGAATGTTAACATATACAATTGAAAATATAATAGCAATGACGTTAGGAGAATGGCTAGATACCCATCAATTTCCTCGGAAAACGATGAAAGAACTCTTCGGGGCAAAGGCTGTCCGATTAGATGGGCAACTGTGTACGGCGAAATCAGAACTTTCACAGGGAATGGTATTAGAAATTATCCCTCTAAAAGAGCGCATCGATCACGACCCAATAGAAAGGCCTTTAACAATAGCCTATGAAGACGATGATATTCTTGTTGTAGATAAAGCATCGGGGATAACGATGAATTCGAAAGGACAAATATCCTTAGCGAATGGCATAGCTCACTATTTTAAAACTCATAAAATCTATGGAAAAGTACGATTTTTAAATCGCTTAGATCGTGACACATCGGGATTGGTAGTAGTCGCCAAGCATGGCTTGGCGCAACACTTTTACCAAATGCAGATGGATGATAATCGGTTGGAAAAATGGTACCGAGCAACGGTGCAAGGGCGATTGGCACAAGCTCATGAGGTACTAGAACTACCGATTCGTAAAAGTGCAGATGGAATCCATCAAGAGGTACACCCAGAGGGTGTGATGACGAAAACAGAATACGAAGTATTGCACTATGACGCGACGCAAGATACAACAGACCTGCGTATTCGCTTGTGGACAGGTAAGACCCATCAAATTCGAGTGACTATGGCACATATAGGACATCCGTTGGTACATGACCCGTTGTATGCAGATGAGGGAGTGTTGGAATCCAGACAGAGTACAGTGGAAAATGATGATGCACAATGTTACAAAGGCTTACAGCAAGAGGTAACAAATACGGCAAAAGGGCAGATAGACGACATAGGCAAGACTTTTGTTCTTAGAGCCTATCGTTTAGTGTGCTATCACATGCGAACAGGGGAGCAAATCGTAATAGAAGTGTAATAGCTTTGTATGGTTATAGCTGTAGTTACTATTCTAGGCATTATATGATGATATCATAACAGATAATACATCAAAGATATTTAAGTACTCCGAGGATTTTTGAAAGCGTGCTACATTGAACAAGTAGGCCAAGGCAGAGCGGTACAGTATAAAATACGTGGATAAACTGCGTCTATAAACTGCGTCTATACTAATATAACTCTTACAATAATAGAAACAAAAGTAAGAAAAACGCGAAAAAAGCACGAAAATTAAAATCGTGCTCGAAATCGCGTTTTTTTGTGCGTAAAACTTAAAATCGTGCTTTTTTTGTGTTTTTTTGATATACTAAACATGAGGTGAGTCGTATGAGAGAAACTACAGTATTAGAATATAAAGAGGAAATTAGCAAAACTTTTTTAAAAACAGTGAGTGCTTTTGCTAATTATGGGACCGGTCAAATTATATTTGGTGTTACTGATGAAGGCGAATATAAAGGTATAGTAAACCCTAGGCAAGCTTGTTTAGATATAGAAAATACAATTAATGATTCTATCGATCCGCAACCAGAGTATACATTACAAATTGATGAAGATACGAATGTAATTATTCTTACGGTATATAAAGGTGAAGATACACCGTATATATATAAAGGAAAAGCGTATCGAAGACATGATAGTGCCACAATTCCAGTGGATCGAGTTGCATTTAGACGATTATGTATGGAAGGGGCAAATACTACTTTTGATGCTTTATCTAGCCAAGAACAAAATTTGGAATTTTCTATTCTTGAAAGATATTGCCAAGAAGAAATGGGTATTTCTGCACTTTCAGAAGATTTACTAATTACCTTAGATCTATATAACCGTAAGGATGGATTTACGAATGCAGGGGCGCTATTGGCCGATGTGAATCAATTTACAGGGATTGATATAGCTAGGTTCGGGGAAACTGAAAATATCATTTTAAATCGATACCAGTATGAACATGAATCCATTTTAAAGCAACATCAAGAGGCCTTAAAGATATTTGAACAATATTATGAGTATGAAGAGATTCAAGGCTTTTACCGTAAGCGTATTGAACGGATTCCCAAGGTTGCGTTTCGTGAGGCTGTAGCGAATGCATTGGTACATCGTGATTGGGATAGTCAACGGCACATTCAAATTTCGATGTATGATGAGTATATTCGCATCGTGTCACCAGGTGCGTTGCCACCAGGATTGACGGAAAAGGACTATCTGGAAGCTAGTATATTAGAACTAAAAAATCCTATTGTGGGGGATGTATTTTTTAGGTTAAATCTAATTGAACGTTATGGAACGGGTGTACAAAGGATCATTCGCTCTTATCATACAAGTAAATCTAAGCCGAGTTTTACGATTACAGCTAATTCCATAGAGGTCATTTTGCCTGTGCTACGTCAGTCTTTAGAAGGAGTAAGCGATACTGCGTTAGAGATATATGATTGGATTACAAAAGGGTATAGTACGACTAAATCCTTAGTTGAAATAACAACATATAGTAAATCAAAAGTATTAAAGCATATTCGCGAATTATTGGAAGAGAAGTATATTGAACAAGTAGGCCAAGGCAGAGCGGTACAGTATAAAATCCGTTGATAAATTTTGGCTAGACTAATATAATTTTTACCAAATACTAAATAGGATATAAAAAACGCGAAAAAGCACGAAAACTAAAATCGTATGCGAAATCGCGTTTTTTTGTGTGCGAAAAATTTAGAATCGTGCTTTTTTTGTTTCATATTTAGTTTCTATGTGTGATATAAGAATCTATCGCTGTTATGTTGTATAAGATGACCATAGTATCATAGTATTCTTGTTCATAGGAGATACGAGTATAGATTAAAAAGGTCACTAGTGTATAAACAACAATACTATTGCTACTATAGAATTCTTTATGCAAACATGGCACTTATCACTATTTACGACAGGTGATGCACACCCAACCAGTTTCAAAGGTAGTGGATATATTTACAAAACCAATGGTTGTAGCGACGGTGATGAGTTCTTGTTCTTCTCCCTCTTGGACCCCGCTCATGATGAATACGCCATTCGGTTCTAAGCAACGATAGGCATCCTCTAATAAACGCAACAAGATAGGCGTAATAATATTAGCGACGATGAGAGAGGCCGTGTTCTGAATGCCTTCTAATAGATTATTCGCTTTCACTTGTACCACAGACTCTAATTGATTTAGCTGTACGTGGTGTTGTGCATTAGCGGTGGCACTTTCATCAAGGTCGAAGGCTGTGACAGAACGAGCGCCGAGAGCACCTGCGGATAGAGCGATGATCCCCGATCCCGTTCCTACGTCAAAGACCGTGCTGTCAGGAGTGAGATGTTGCGCCATTGCTTGGATTGCTAAGCGTGTGGTGGGATGGTCGCCGGTGCCAAAGGCGAGGCCTGGTTCGATGCGAATGACGCGTTCGTGCTCGCGAGGGGAATAGTCCGCCCAATCAGGAATAATCGTCAAATGCTCCGTCATCGGAATAGGGGGATAATGCGTTTTCCAATCGTCCCAGCCCGATTCGTCAGCCATGTAGATGGACAGCTCGAGGGGACCAAAATCCATGGTGAAAGTACTTTGTAACTGCTGTACCTCACTTTTGATGAGAGTTTCTAACTGGTCAATCTCATATAGGCCGGGATCTATATAGGCTTTCACAATGACGTCCGATGAATCGTAGAGCTCCTCACGGTCCGGTTTGATAATGCCGAATCCATCATCGGTTAATTGATCAAACTCATAAGGGTCCTCTGTATAAACACCTTCAGCGCCTAAAGCGAGTAATGTATCTGTAATGAGTTCAGACGCCTCGTGCGTCGTGGTCAGTATAATTTCAAGCCAAGCCATTGTAGTACCTCGTAACTATAACATACATATAGTGTAACTATAACATAAACATGACGTAATCATAAGCAGTTATATATTACTAGTATACTACCACATCTGAAAGGGGTTAGCCAAATTGTAGGGGGGAACTTTTCATTTGCAAAAATAGCGATTTTTTCCATTGAAGAAAATTTCGTTTGCAAAAAGTGCAAAAATTTCAATTGAAAGTTTGCATTGTTACCAAGGTGGGAAAGGTGTTACATTTTAAATTAAATGTGGGTATACTCAAGTCCTGCTAAAGACTTATAAATTCATACTAGGATCGACATAAGAAAAGGATAGCCGAGTCAATCTCAGCTATCCTTTTTAGATATCTATATTATTTTTTCTTAAGTCGGTATGCAATGTACAGAGCGCCAATCCACACTGGAATGATGTAGATGGATGTGCGCATGGAATCCATTGTTAACATAACGCCTACTGCCATAGCAATGAACGCAAAGCAGAAGTAGTTTGTGAACGGATACAAAATGGATTTGAATTTCAATTCATCAAGGCGACCTTCACGAGCAAAGCGTTTGCGGTATTTAAGGTGTGTCACTGGAATGATGAACCATGCAATAATCAACCCTGCTACGATGATAGCCAACAATTGTAAGAATACATCACTAGCACTTGGGAAGATGTATGTTAAGAATACAACGATCAAGGCTAAGGCTGCGCAGAACAAGGTCGCAATCAATGGCACCCCTGTAGCGGTTAAGTTTTTAAAGATTTTTGGCGCATCACCAGACAATGCCATGCTGTGTAAAATACGAGAATTACTGTATAGCAAGCTGTTGTACACAGATAAGGCAGCAACTACAACGACGAAGTTCAAGATGTGTGCGGCCGCTGGAATGCCGATGTTCGTAAAGATTTGAACAAATGGGCTGGCATGTGTGCCTAGTTCGTTCCATGGAGATAATGCCATGATAACAGTCATCGTACCAACATAGAAGATGAGGATACGAGCTAACAATTCATTAATCGCTTTTGGTAACGTTTTTTCAGGATTTTCCGCTTCACCAGCAGTGATACCAATTAATTCCACCCCACCAAAGGAGAACATAACCACAGCGATAGAGGCAATGAAACCATAGGCACCATTCGGGAACAATCCGCCGTGAATCCAAAGGTTGGAGAAGTTTTGCGGGAATGTGCCCATATCTCCGAAGAAGATGAGGAAGATGCCGAAGGCAATCATAGCGATGATAGCCACCACTTTAATGAGGGATGCAAAGAATTCTACTTCCCCGTAAGCGCGCACATTAATCAGGTTAATGGCAGTCACTAATGTAATACAAACGAGGGTAGTGATCCAATGCGGAATGCCTGGTAACCAGAAATCGAGGTATACGGAAATCGCAGCCAGTTCTGCCATGCTCGCAAGCATGTACACAATCCAATAGTTCCAGCCAGATAAATAGCCTGCAAAGGAAGACCAATATTTACTAGCAAAATAGGTAAAGGAGCCAGACACAGGTTCACGTACTGACATTTCTCCTAACATACGCATTAAAAAGAAAATAAAGATGCCGGTTAATAAATAAGAGAAAATAACACCTGGTCCTACCAATTGAATTGTGGGAGCGGATCCGTAGAAGAGGCCTGTCCCCACAGAGGCTCCTAATGCAATCATTTGCATGTGGCGACTTTTCAGGCCCCGATGCAATGACGTCTTTGATTCATTGTCTTTCATACTATATAACTCCCTTCCCATGTATACTCTGAAATGACATATATCTATTAGAATACCATAAACTATAGAATTTACCTAGTAAAATTTTAGTGTAGTAGAGAAGTAATGAGATATTTGTGAACATATGTAAACCTATGATAAAGGTAGAATTTATCAGGTGGTTTCACATGATATGCTTAATTTTTATGTGAAAGTGTTACTTATATCATACATTTTGCTATAGTATGCGTAATTCGCATACATGAATTTTACTTTACTCAAAGGAATTTGCCTGCCGATGTAGAATTAATAACAATATATCAACTATGTTCGGATCTATAAGGAGGACGATATACATGAAAGAGTATACTAGCGATTTAATTCGAAATGTGGCGGTGGTTTCCCATGACGGGGCGGGTAAAACGGCATTAGTAGAAGCATTGTTATTGTCTTGTGGCGCTATTGATGCGGTAGGAAAAGGACAAGATAACAAACACATCATGGACTTCGAGCCGGAAGAAATCAAACGAAATGTAACCATCCAGTTGGGGATGGCTCCTTGTGAATGGAAAGGGCATAAAATCAACTTTATCGACACACCGGGCTATTCTGAGTTCCACGGGGAAGTGCGCTCAGCTTTGCGGGCAGCAGATGGTATGCTGATGGTCTTGTCTGCAGGGACTGGTGTAGAAATCGATACGATCCGTGCTTGGGAATATGGCGTAGAATTGCAAATGCCTCGTATGGCTTTCATCAATAAAATGGATGCTGAAAAAGCAGACTTCTTTGGTACTTTGGAAAAAATGCGTGAATTATTTGGCAAAGCCATCATGCCATTGCAAATTCCAATCGGCGAAGGACCTACTTTCAGAGGCGTCGTAGACGTAGCGAAACGCACTGCCTATGTGTATGAAAATGGCAAGATGACAGAAGTAGACGTGCCACCGGAATTGTCAGATAAAGTGGAAGAAATTCGTGAAATGACAGTGGAAGCAGCTGCAGAAGGTAATGATACATTATTAGAAAAATATTTAGATGGACAAGAATTAACCTTAGAAGAAATCCGTCAAGGCTTGCGGGAAGGTATGCTAACTGGTCGTGTATGTCCAGTGATGTGCGGCACAGCCTTGGGTCGCATCGGTATGGACCAAGTGCTAGACCGTATGATTCGTTATATGCCAGATGCAACGAAAAAAGTGATGACAGCTATTGGCGTGGACTCTCAAGAGGAACATATCGTTGTGGCGGATAAACCGTTCACTGGATTCGTATTTAAAACAATCCTAGATCCATTTGCGGGAAAACAAAGTTTTGTGCGTGTATTCTCAGGGGAACTGAAAGTGGGCGACAAACTCTACAATGTGACTCGTGATGTAGAAGAAAAATGGGGCAAAATGGTGACCTTGATTGGTAAACAACAAGTACCGGTAGAAGTGGCGAAAGCCGGCGATATCGTGGTCATCCCTAAATTAGCAGAAACGAAAACAGGGGATACATTCGGTACAGCTGCTTTCAAAGTGCAATATGCTCCAATTCGATTCCCACAACCGTTATATCGCATTGCCATGGTACCTGAGAAAAAAGGGGAAGAAGAAAAATTGGCCAATGCTTTGGCACGTATTTCCGAAGAAGATCCTACTTGCGAAGTGGTGAAAGACGTGGAAGGCCGTCAAATGCAAGTGCGTTGTATGGGGGATGTGCATTTAGAGCATATCTTACAAAAAATGGAACGCAAATATGGTGTTCGTGCTAAATTAGAAACACCGTACATTCCATATCGTGAAACGATCCGTGGTACTGTGGAAGTAGAAGGTAAACATAAAAAACAAAGTGGCGGTCACGGTCAATATGGTCATGTAAAATTAGGCATTGCTCCGCTATATGAAGGGGAGTTCGAGTTTATCGACAAAATCTTTGGCGGTGCTGTGCCACGTCAGTACATTCCAGCGGTAGAAAAAGGCGTTCGTGAAACATTGGAAAAAGGACTGTTGGCGGGCTATCCAATGATCGGCATCCAAGTGACATTGTTAGACGGATCCTATCATACAGTGGATTCCTCTGAGCTGGCTTTCAAAATGGCGGCAGCCCAAGCCTTGAAAAAAGGCGTGCCTGATGCGAAACCAATTTTGCTAGAACCAGTCTACAATGTGAATGTCATCGGACCAGAAGAATTTATGGGCGATATCATGGGCGACTTGAATAGCCGTCGTGGTCGCGTACTCGGCATGGACCAGGGGGCACGAGAAGGTATCACAGTGGTGAAAGCCCAAGTTCCATTGGTGGAAATGCTAGATTATGTAACCGTATTGCGCTCCATGACACAAGGACAAGGCGTATTTAATATGGAGTTCAATGGATACGAAGAAGTACCACATAAACAAGCAGAAACAATCATTGCGGGATTTGAGGGGCACGAAGAGTCGTAACTTGTTTCGCTATGTAGCCTGTGGCGTTCTTATCTGAATAGGGCAAAGGGAAGACCGCAACATATTCCTTCTCAAACTGATCCTACGGTAGGTTTGTTCAGGAACATGTTGCGGTCTTCTTGCGTTTACGTGATTTAGTCAGTAAGGGACGCCACAAGGCTGCTACTCGAAACGGCGTTCCTCAGAAGAAAATATTAACGATACGAGTAATTTTGTAGTATAATAGTAGTTGAAGAGTCAACGACGTGTTGTTGGGCTCATCTCTTCCTTGCATGGGAGGAGGTGGTACTATGAAAAAGTTTAGAAAAATCTATAGATTGATTTTAATTCTAAAATTAATAGTACAACTCATTGATTTGTTTAAATAATTAATGAGAAAGCCTAACGTAAAACGTAAGTATTGGTAGTACTTACACACGTTAGGCCATCGATTTTAATGATTTTGAGATGAGCCTAACGCCCCAGACACGTTATTGGCTCTTCCTTTTTCACCTTTAGTATAGCATAGTTTATGACAGAATAAAAGGGGAGTTTCTTGTGTTTGTGTGATTTAGGGAGTAATGGAATGCCATAGAGTGGCTTTGTATTACTTGGGTTCTCAGAAATTGTGTTTGACCTTATATGGCTATGCTAGTATAGTAGATAGTGATAGGTACGATGTATAAGGCGCTGTTGGGTGCTTTTTATGTACGGTGATAAAGGAGTAGATCATGATTTATCAAAGTATGGCTATAGATTATAAACTGTTTCACTATCCGAAGGCGGTGGAGCGAGCGCTTGAGTTTTTGAAATCTCATGATTTCACGACGTTTGCGGGTGGTCGCTACCCGATTGATGGCGATTTGATGTATGCTAATGTGGATATTGTGAATACACGGGTTTATGAGGATACGAAGATTGAAGGCCACAAGGATTACATGGATGTACAATTTCTAGTGACTGGGGAAGAGCGAATGGAGATTCTCATTCGTCAAACTTTCCCAGATGTGGTGGAAGCCCTTGACGACAAGGATTGTTATTTCTATGATCCAACGCAAGGTGGTACTGTAAAAATCGATGTGCGTCCGGGGGATTATTGTATTTTCTATCCCGGTGAATTGCACCGCACCTTGATTGCGCCGAATGAGGTGCAAGAAATTCGCAAGGTTGTGGTAAAGATTCATAAGAGTCTATTAACTAAATCATTGTAAGTTAGACAGTATACGGTTGTGTTATATAATTCTTTACAGACAGGAGTGCTGGGGAAAATTTAGAGTTAGGCCGTATAGTTACAGTTGGTATAATAACGATAGGATAACTTTCAGTAGTGGTTAAGGGAGGATGTATGAATGCATATGTCATGAAAGGCATGCTGCTCATTGCACTCGGCGCCGTTTTATGGGGCTTTTCGGGCATGTGCTCACAGTTTGTTCAGCAAGAACGCATGATGTCGGCGGAATGGGTAGTGGCCATGCGCCTTGTCATAGCTGGTGTGATTACGGTAGCCGTTGCCTTTTATCAAGGACGAGCCTCTATTTTTAAGGTCTTTTCTGACTGGAAAGACACATTGCGTCTAGTTATATTTGGCATTCTTGGTATGTGGATGTGCCAATACACCTATTTTAAAGCCATTGCCTACGCCGGGGCAGGGATTGCGACAGTCTTGCAATATGTAGGGCCAGCGCTCATCATTTTATACATCTCCATTACTCGGTTACAATTACCCCGCATGGCAGAGTTAGGTAGCGTCGTACTAGCGACATTAGGAACGGCTATTATTGCTTTGCAAGGGGTGTGGGATATATCGGCTTTAGACGATACGCTCCTCTTTTGGGGTATGTTATCCGCCGTGGCGGTAGGCATTTACACATTGCAACCGGTGCCTTTATTGAAAAAGTATGGTACAGCACCCATCGTGGGCTTTGGTATGCTTATTGGCGGGGTCTTTGCGTGGATTGCCACACAACCAAGTTCCGAAGGGATTGTGTGGGATTGGTGGACCTATGGTGGTTTTTGGAGTATCATCATTTTTGGCACAGTGGTCTCCTTTAATGCATACCTAGAAGGGGTGCGACGAGTAGGCGCTGTGACGGGATCGATACTTTCATCTATAGAACCTATTTCGGCAGCGATACTGGCATGGTTGTTGTTGGGCAATAAGTTCACACAGTGGGATATCATCGGTATGACACTCATCATTATTACTATCTTTATCTTGGCATGGGATAAACGTCAGGCTACAGAATCATAAATGAGCTGTAAAAAGTAGTGTATTTTTTTGTAGCATGCTATGTGGTTTCTAACCGTATATCATGCTATTTGCTTTAAACGGAGGTAATGACTGGCTAACCAAGAATAGTTACTTTCAACGTAATGAAAGGTTGACCGGATGCGAAAATCGTGGTAGAACTAGTAAATACAGAATGATGGGTGCAGTTATTTGTGTAAGTAGCTGTACCTTATTAGTAATGATGGATGCTAAGGAGCATCTTGAGGTCGTTATAGGGCGGATAGATAAGTCCCTCAAGGTTAGGGGTAGGAGGAATAGATGGCACGAACGGTTGGCATTATTGGATTAGGGTTGCTGGGGGCGTCCTTGGCAAAAGCATTGCGTGCATACACAACGTATGAGGTTATCGGGTATGCACGGCGTCAGGAAATTTGCGACCTCGCCTTGGCCGATGGCTGTGTATCGCAGGCTTTCACAGAGGTGGGACCAGTTATCACCGGCGCAGATATCGTCGTATTTGCCTTGCCGCCACAAACGAATAGCGAGCTCTTTGTGAAAGTAGCCTCCCTGCTCCGACCAGGGCAGGTGGTGACCGATGTGTCCAGTGCGAAAGATGACTTTGCTCATGCCGTGTACGCGCACATCCCTGAGGGCGTTCACTTCGTGTCGGTGCATCCTATGGCAGGGTCTGAAAAAGGAGGCTATGAAGAAGCCCATAAAGACCTCTTTCAGAAAATGGGCTGGATTGTCCTAGAAGATGAAACACAGCCAGCCTACGATGCCGCAGTGGCACAGGAGCTAGCCGATATAGGACGTGCCGTGGGATCCCGCATCGAATACGTGGACATGAAACGCCACGATGGATGCTTGGCCATGGTGAGTCATATGCCACATATGCTGGCGTCCGTCATGATTACGGCCGTTGGCAATGATGAACTGGGAGATAAGCGCATGAGCTTGTCAGCGGGAGGCCTACGAGATAGCACCCGTACCGCTAGTGGTTTACCCAGCATGTGGCAGGAGATTATCTACGGCAATCGTATAAATGTGTTGAAAGCCATTGAACAAGTAGAACAAGAATTAGCTACTGTAAAACAGTTGCTCCATGCGGATGACAATGGAAATGGTTTAGGGCAGTACTTAGAACGAGCGAAAGAAATACGAGATCGATTGCCGATTTTGACCATAGATAAGAAGTAATTTTGGATGAACGAAGACAGTATTTGTTTCACGGTAAAGCAATTCGTGACGGCTTACTAGGTTTGACCATAGATGTGAAAAATTATGCTTGAAAGTACAACGATATTATCTATGCCTTTGCTTAGGAGTGAACTAGTATAAGGCATGTATTACAATACGAGGGAAAGCTTTCAACATAGGAGATAGGCAGAGCCTGTGATATAATAGGAATAGATGATTGAAAGAAATCGGCATAGCATATGCATGTGCATGTGAGAGCTTTCAAAAATATGTTACAAACAGGAAACATGATAGAGATAGATATAAAAGGCAAACATAGAAAGGAGCGATAGTATGACAGACGCAGCGCAAAACATTGTGGATCAAGTGCTAGAAGAAGTACAAAATACGCCAGGTGTAGGAGTAGACAATCCCTCGGAAGTGGCGAATCAAGCGTTGCAAGACACATTGGTAGCGAGTGTAATCCCTGAGGAGTATTGGCCTGAGATTGTATCTTGGGTATCCGAAACGGGTTTAGATACAGTCTATTTAGACAGTCGTGACCGTATAGGTGCATGGTGGGCGTCTAAAGAAGTGCGCTCCATGGGGTATACCTTGAATTTTACGAAATGTGGCAAGGTACCTAGTGAATGGTTCCCTGTGGGTGAACATTGGAAAGAAGCTGAAGTAGAGGCGCGCTATCGCTTGGTAGCAAGCTGGGAATCTTTAGTGGAGAACGGCGCATTAGAGAAAGTTGAAATAGAATGAAAGTAACAAAAAGCGTATCTTTATCTGTGGGGGCACTTAGTGTCCCTATCTTTATAGAATTATTTTTACAAATGTTATTGGGCAACGTGGACCAATTTATGCTCAGTCAATATGCAGAAACAGCGGTGGCGGCCGTAGCCAATG
>CAUQLO010000036.1:0-18736 GCA_963518725.1 uncultured Veillonella sp.
GATCCAATGATGACATTAGAAGGATTACGACTTATTTATGAAAGAAATCAATAATCAATCCTGGCACATAGGACATGTCACTATTCCTGGCCGTATTGGGTTAGCGCCCATGGCGGGATTTAGCGATGTGTCCTATCGCTTATTGGCCAAAGAAATGGGGGCGTCTTTCGTCTGCACGGAAATGGTCAGTGCCATGGGAATCAAATATAACAATGAACATACAAAAGAATTACTCTATATGGAAGAGATAGAACAGCCTGTATCCATGCAAATTTTTGGATCCGATCCGGAAGCCATTGCCATTGGTGCCAAGGTGGTGGAATCTGCAGGAGCTCCGATTGTGGATATCAACATGGGTTGCCCCGTGAAAAAGGTAGTCTCCTCCGGTGATGGGTCGGCGTTGATGAAAAACCCAGATTTAGCTATGAAGGTCGCAGAAGCGGCGGTACAGGCAGTACAGATTCCAGTGACCGTTAAACTGCGCTTAGGTTGGGATGATACGTCCATCAATGTGGTGGATATGGCACAGCGTATGGAGTCCGTAGGAGTGGCAGCTGTAGCGGTGCATGGTCGTACTCGTGAACAGATGTATAGTGGCAAGGCCAACTGGAAGTATATTAAAGAGGTAAAGTCTGTTTTGCAGATTCCCGTCATCGGCAATGGTGATGTGAACTCCCCAGAAAGTGCAAAAGCGATGTTGGAATACACTGGCTGTGATGCGATCTTGGTAGGGCGAGCGGCGCAGGGGAACCCGTGGTTGTTCCATCAAATTAAAGAGTATTTAGAAACAGGTCGGTATGATCAAAATCCAATAGGCTCGGAGCGTATTGCTATGCTCCTTCGTCATTATGATTTGTTGTGCCACTATAAAGGTGTAGACTTGGCGACTCGTGAGATTCGAACGCATGCTAGCTTTTATATCAAAGGATTGCCGGAGGCAGCAAGATGGAGAAATGCTCTCAATGTAGCTATGGGACGTGAATCGTTTATCAACGTTGTGAATGACTATAAAATCTATTTGGAAAGCCGTTCTGGGCATACAATGTAAGGTATTTTGTGCATTCTGAAAGGGCATGAAATCTTGTTATATTGAGAATAAAGAAACTTCATAAGCCTAGAGTGTATTGTAAATGCTGAGTTTTTTTAAGACTAAATGGGTACCATTATGAGAAATAGTAAATTGACATGGATGATATTTGTAACTATAATTAAATCAGAAATACCAATTTACTTTTTTGCATAGATCATGAGCCTAGCCATAGTTTTTGCTGTGGTATGGTAAGACATTTAGGGGGTGTATGTATGGTCATGAATGGTATTTATTTAGTTATTGCCTCAGCCTGTATCCTTATGTTGGGATATCGTTTTTACGGGGCATTTATAGCGGCGAAAGTGTTGACATTAGACAAATATCGCTTAACGCCAGCTATGGTTCACAATGATGGACACGATTATGTGCCTACTAACAAATGGGTTACATTCGGTCATCACTTTGCAGCGATTGCAGGGGCAGGTCCTTTAGTAGGTCCCGTTATCGCAGCGCAGTTCGGGTACTTACCAGGTACTCTATGGATTTTGATCGGTTCCGTATTTGCCGGTGCAGTCCATGATATGGTTATTCTATTTGCGTCCATCCGTTATGATGGTAAATCCATTGCGGATATTACGCGCGAAGAGATTAGCAAAATTGCTGGTTTAGGGGCTATGTTGGCAACCTTGTTCCTACTTGTGATTACATTAGCAGGTATGGCAGTGGTTGTAGCCAATGCACTTCATAATTCAGCTTGGGCATTTTTCTCAGTATTTGCAACGATTCCTATTGCTATTTTTATCGGTATTTATCTACAATGGTTGCGTCCTGGAAAAATTCAAGAAGCTACAATTATTGGGGTAGCCCTTATCTTTGCAGCTATCATCTATGGTCCAAATGTAGCGGCTAGCGAATATGCATCTTGGTTCATTTATGATTTAAAAACCATCGAAATTATGTTGGCTGTCTATGGTTTCTTTGCAGCAGCATTGCCAGTATGGTTGTTATTAGCGCCTCGTGATTATCTATCTACGTACCTAAAAATTGGTACTATCGGCGCATTGGCATTGGGCATTCTTATCGTTATGCCAGAAATCCAAATGCCAGCAGTTACTGAATATATTTGGGGTGGTGGTCCTGTCTTGAAAGGCTCCGTATTCCCATATATCTTCATTACGATTGCTTGCGGTGCCTTATCCGGTTTCCATACGGTTATTGCTACCGGTACAACACCTAAAATGTTGACCAATGAAAGAGAAGTGTTACCAATCGGTTACGGCGGTATGTTAACAGAATCTTTCATTTCCATGATGGCTATGATTGCAGCTACAGCGTTGCATCCAGATGATTACTTTGCCATCAACTCTACAGCAGAATCTTTCAGAGCATTAGGCCTTCAAGTTCATGAATTGCCAGCGTTATCTGCCTTAGTAGGGGAAGATTTAATGCATCGTCCTGGTGGCGCTGTATCCTTGGCGGTAGGTATGGCTCATATCTTCTCTCGCCTTCCTAATATGGATCATTTATTGGGTTACTGGTATCATTTCTGTATCATGTTTGAAGCTTTATTCATCATGACATTGATTGATGCGGGTACTCGTGTAGGTCGTTACTTATTACAAGAATTATTAGGTCTATACTGGCCTAAATTCAATGACCAACATTGGGCTCCTGGTGTATATGGTTGTGCGGCATTGATTTGTATCATGTGGGGATACCTTGTATTGCAAGGCAACATCGGTACAATTTGGCCATTATTCGGTGTATCTAACCAATTATTAGGTACCATGACATTGGCTGTAAGTACGACAATCATTATGCGACTCGGCAAAAAACGCTATGCTTGGGTAACTGGTGTGCCTACTATCTTGATGGCTATCGTAGCGATTGCGGCAGACTATGAAAACGTGTTCTATAACTATGTACCAGCAGGAAAATGGATCTTAGTAGCTTTCTCCGTTGCTATGTTTATCATGATTCTTGTTGTATTAGTAGAAGCAGTTCGTAGCTGGATTCGTTTATCCTCCTTGCCACAAGACTATCGTACACAAGAAGAAGTAGAAGCAGAAAGTTACGCTAAATTAGCAAAACAAGCATAATCTAGCAGTGTAATAATAAATTGGTATACTCTCATAATAGGCGCGGTTAAGGAAACTTAGCCGGGCCTATTATATATTTTCCTTGCAATTCTCGTGAGAATGGTGTAAAATAATAAGGCTTATTGATGGTAAGCATCTTCCTACCCCTATGTGAGATAGGGGCGTTAGTCCGAAAGAGGAGGTGATTTTGTATGAACAAATACGAAGTCATGGTGATTGTGAAACCGGCAGATGAAGAGACAAACAAAGCTACATTTGACAAAATTGAGGCTTTAATTGCTCGTGTTGGCGGTACAGTTGAGAAAGTTGACGTTTGGGGTAAACGCCGTTTAGCGTATGCAGTAAATAAACATACTGATGGCGTATACGTATTGATTAACTTTGAAGCAGCTCCTGGCGAAATCAAAGAAATCGACCGCGTGCTTAAAATCGACGATAACGTTCTTAGACACCTGATTGTAAAACACGAAGAATAATCGCCTGAGGAGGTTAAGAATATGAATTCTGTACAACTTTTAGGAAATTTAGCTCGTGACCCTGAAGTGCGCTATACAAAAACCGGTCGTGCTGTTACTACATTTACTGTAGCTGCATCCAATACCTATGTGGATCAAAATGGCGAGACTCAAGAACAAACTGCATTTGTTAACTGTGTAGCTTGGGGCAAATTAGGAGAAGCTGCAGGAAACTTGCGTAAAGGTAGCCGTTGCTTTGTAGAAGGTCGTATTTCTACACGTTCTTATGAAGCACAAGATGGCACAAAACGCTATGTGACTGAAGTCGTTGCAAATTTTGTAGGCCAAGCATTGGATACAAAGATGGAATCAGAGCCTGAATACCCATTTACTGATGCTGCTAGTGCTTATGATGATTTTAAAGGCTAATCTATATATTGTAACGAAATAGCTAAGAACTCCACAACTATATCAAAGGAGGTTTCTCAATGAGAAGAGATAGAGGCAGAAAACCAAGAAGAAAAGTATGTAACTTCTGTGTAGACCATGCTGATCAAATCGACTATAAAGATATTGCTAAACTTCGTCGTTTTACGACTGAACGTGGCAAAATTCTTCCACGTCGTATTTCTGGTGTTTGTGCTAAACATCAACGTAAATTAACACTTGCAATTAAACGTGCTCGTGCTATCGCGTTGTTGCCATTCACAGCAGAATAATAAAATACAAATATAAGCCTAGTAGCGATCGTAGCTGCTAGGCTTTTTTGTGTTTCCTCTATTATGTATACAAAATGCATGATATAATACAAGTGTAAGATGCTAGGTTATTCAATGGAAGCATATACATCGAATGTTCTATGAAATGAGGTATACTATGAGAAAAGAACATGATTTTCTAGGTGAATTAGAATTAGCGGATGAATTGTACTATGGTGTACAAACATTGCGTGGTATTGAAAACTTTTTTATTACAGGTAAACAAATTGATTTAGATTTTGTTAAAGCTATGGCAATGGTAAAGAAAGCCTGTGCCTTAGCGAATATGAGTACAGGTCGATTGGATGAAAAAATTGGTCAAGCTATTAGTCGTGCTGCCGATGAAGTAGTGCGTGGTAACTTCAACGATCAATTCCCAGTAGACCCTATCCAAGGTGGAGCAGGTACTTCTTTCAATATGAATATGAACGAAGTATTGGCGAACCGTGCATTGGAAATTTTAGGATATGAAAAAGGTCAATATGACATTGTATCCCCGAATAACCATGTGAATATGGCACAATCTACAAATGATACATTCCCGACGGCTATTAAGGTTTGCGCTATTATGAAAAGTAAACCTTTATTGGCAGCTCTTCGCCGTTTAGCTGAGGAATTAGATAAAAAAGCAGACGAATATAAATCTATTTTAAAAATGGGCCGTACCCATTTACAAGATGCGGTGCCGATTACATTGGGCCAAGAAATGGGCGCCTATGCATCTGGTGTGCGCCGTGGTATTCGCCGTATTAAATCGGCTATGTTAGAAGCGCATACTGTGAACATGGGTGCTACTGCTGTAGGGACTGGTTTGAATGCGGAACCAACCTATATCAAAGCAGTTGTAGATGAATTATCTCGTGTGGTAGGTGAACCATTCATCACAGCGGATAACTTAATCGATGCGACGAATAATACAGACGTGTTTACAGATATTTCTTCTGGCTTGAAAGTAACGGCTCTTGTGTTGATTAAAATGGCCAATGACTTCCGCTTGATGGCGTCGGGTCCTCGTTGCGGTATTGGAGAATTGAAATTGCCTCCACGTCAACCGGGTTCTTCCATCATGCCAGGTAAGGTAAACCCTGTTATTGCAGAAGTGTTGAACCAAACTTGTTACCAAGTAATCGGCAATGATTTGACTATATCCCTTGGCGTAGAAAATGGTCAATTTGAGTTGAATGTTATGGAACCAGTGATTGCTTATAACTTATTCAATTCCATGTGCTACTTGAAAAATGCAGTAAATACATTCGTTGATAAATTGTTGGTTGACCTTGAAGTAGACAAAGAACAATGTGAATACTGGTTAGAGCGTTCTGTAGGTATCGTGACGGCCTTGTTGCCACATATCGGCTATGAAAATGCATCTGCCTTAGCGAAAGAAGCTCTAGAAACAGATCGTAGTGTAAAAGAAATTATTTTAGAACAAGGATTATTGACGAAGGAAGAAATGGATTATATCCTATCTCCTAAGGAAATGACTCGCCCTGGTATTGCAGGGCAAGACCTTGTAAAACATGCTGGGAACTAATCCCATAGGAAAAGGAATTGCTTAGAACTAGGCAGTTCCTTTTTTGTCTCTATCATACGGGTTTTAAAATACATGTGGGGCCTACTTGTATACGAGTAGTCGCCAATATTTTTTGCAATCAAATAGATATAAATCCTCATACTGTATTACATGAAGAGGAAAAATTAGGCTCTTGGGATATATAGATTTTATTCTATACATCGTATCTTATATTAGAAGAAGCTGATATATAGTACAAGTATAGCTTTATTGGAAAAAATGATATATATCTAGCAAGCATAGTTTTTAACTATAACAACTTATACATAAATCGAGGGAAATATTCTACAATTATTGTATATAAACATCTTGGAGTGGTGTATAATAAAAAGATAAAGGAGTTTAACTATGAATGTTTATATAGCCGTAGCGATTGGTGGCGCCTTGGGGGCCGTCCTACGATTTGGCATATCGCAATATATAGCCTATAAAGGAATCCTCTATCCATGGGGCACCGTAGTAGTCAATGTGGTTGGATCCATGTTGATAGGACTGGGTATGGCCTACTTTCAGGGGCAGCCTAGCATACCGCCGTGGGTGAAACTGCTCTGTATTACTGGTTGTTTAGGAGGATTGACTACATTTTCCACGTTCATATTTGATGGGTATGTGCTGTTGGAAAAGGGAATATGGCAAACCTTGTGGTATACGCTAGGTCAACTTATTCTGGGATTTGTGCTCTGCGGGGCAGCGTTTACCCTGGGGAAACGGTTATGGTTTTGAGGTATATATGAAAGAAATACATGTGAAAGATGCGGTTGGTCAGGCCCTTTGTCACGATATTGTGCGCATCGTCATTGGAGAGGTGAAAGATACTCCTTTCAAACGTGGGCATATCATTCGTGAAGAAGATGTAGCGTTACTACTGCAACTAGGAAAAGAACATATTTATGTGATGGAAGAAGCGGACTATGATTTGATTCATGAAGAGCAAGTGGCAGCCGCATTATATGAATTTTGCGACAATTCATCCTTGCGACCGACGCCGGTGCAACAAGGTAAGATTGAAGCCTTGGCGAACCATGATGGAGTGCTCACTGTGGATGTGGAAGGTCTTCATGCGATCAATGGCATTGGGGAATTAACGATTGTCACGAAATTCCATGGTACCCCTGTGAAACAAGATGAACCTGTTGCGGGGATGCGCTGTATTCCACTTTTACTAGAGGCGTGGCAACTAGAAGAAGCAAAGCGTTTACGAGAGGGAAAACAACCTATTATTGAAGTACATCCTTTTGTGCGGAAACGGATGGGCATCGTCACCACTGGTAGCGAAGTCTATGAAGGTCGTATTCAAGATGCATTCACCGCAGTGATCCAAGAACGAGTGGCACCATTTGGGGTAGAATTAGTAGCTCATGAAATTGTGCCAGATAATACGGATAACATTGTAGAAGCCATTGAGAAAGTAAAATCCCAAGGGGCAGACATTATTTTCTGCACCGGTGGCATGAGCGTGGACCCTGATGATTTGACGCCGGGAGCGATTGCACGATGTGCTAGCGAATTGGTGACCTATGGATTGCCAGTACTACCAGGATCTATGGTTTGTATTGCCTATTTAGAGGACGGTACGCCTATAATGGGAGTGCCAGGTGGCGTTTTATTTAGTAGTCCAAGTGCTTTTGATGTGCTTGTACCTAGATTATTAGCCGATGTGCGGATTACCAAAGAAGACTGTATTCGCATGGGACATGGTGGCTTTCAATCAAAATAAAGAAAATTTTGAGAAAATTAAGTTGACAAAAACAAATCCCACCTTTAAAATAGGGATTAATTGATACATAACTTTTTTTAATCTAAGTAGAGGAGAAATATTATGGCTGTTGTAAAAAATGCAATCGACTTAATTGGTAACACACCAATTTATCAAATTCCAGATACGAATGTGTATGTAAAATTAGAGAAGTACAATGCTGGTGGCAGTGTAAAAGATCGCGCTGTACTTGGCATGTTGCAAGATGCAAAAGCAAAAGGCTTGATTAAAAATGATACCATCATTGTAGAAGCGACTAGTGGTAATACTGGCATTGCTTTAGCTATGTTGGGTGCTATGATGTCTATTAAAACGATCATTATTATGCCTGAAAGCATGAGTAAAGAGCGTCGTGAGCTAATCAAAGCCTATGGGGCACAGTTGATTTTGACACCAAAAGAATTGGGTATGAAAGGGGCTCTTGGTAAAGCACAAGAAATTCTTGATAACTATCCAAATGCGGTAACATTGGGTCAATTCGTAAACCCAGCGAATCCAACAGCTCATTATGAAACAACCGCGAAAGAAATTCTTCGCGATGTTCCCAATGTAGGTGTATTTGTAGCGGGTATTGGCACAGGTGGTACTTTCACAGGTGTTACAAAAGCCTTGAAAGAACAACATCCGTATATCAAGGCAGTGGCTGTAGAACCAGAAGGGTCTCCAGTTATTTCTCGTGGTACTGGTGGGGTTCATAAAATTCAAGGTATTGGGGCTGGTTTTATTCCAGAAAACTTTGACTCCTCCTTGATGGATGAAGTGCAAACAGTCACTGATGAAGATGCCATTGAAGAAATAGGTAATTTCATGCGTGAAACTGGCATTGGTATTGGTATTTCTGCGGCGGCAGCCATTGTGGTAGCTCGTCAATATGGACGCAAGTTCCCAGATGTCGACGTTGTTGTCATCGCTCCAGATGGAATTGAAAAATATCTATCTATGATTCAATTTGAAAGTGTAGATTGGATTCATTCCTAATCGATGGTAATACAAAGGATAGCATGGTGTAGGCCATGCTATCTCTGTATAGGGAGGTAGTATGAGAGAGCTATGGAAGTCCATTCGTTACAATATACAACGGGTATTGCAATCTGACCCAGCAGCTACATCTTGGTTTATGGTGGTCTGGACATATCCACACATGACAGCCTTGTTTTGGCATTTTTTCGCGCATCGCTTATATGGGAAAGGTTGGTTTACCTTAGCTCGGCGTGTGGCATTACATGCACGGCGAGTGACGGGCATAGAGATTCATCCAGGTGCACAGATTGGCAAAGGGTTATTTATCGATCACGGCATGGGTGTTGTCATCGGTGAAACTGCCATTGTAGGCGATAATGTGACCCTCTTTCACGGAGTGACATTAGGAGGTATGGATTCTCGCAAGGTAAAGCGCCATCCTACGGTGGAAGATGATGTACTCATCGGAGCTGGGACGAAAGTGTTAGGGGATATTACGGTAGGCAAAGGGTCTAAGATCGGCTGCAATCTTGTGATCAAGAGGGATGTGCCGAAGAATGTAATCATCTTTGAAACGGAGCCAGATCATATTGTGTATCGTCGTCCTAAGGTAGATCGGTTTAATACAGATAGTTATGTACCGAGACGCCATGCGTTGCCGTTAGAACCAAATGAGTTTACAGATGATATGGCTTGGCATATCTAGGAGGAATGATGAAAGAGTTAACATTGGGGATTGTGCAAGTAGCCACTGAGATTGGACAAGTAGAGAGCAATTTTACATCGATGGTCAAGCAGATAGAGGCAACAGCTCATCGAGGTGTGGACGTAGTAGTTTTACCGGAAACGTGGAACACCGGATTTATGACGGGGCCAGACCTACATGCCTTAGCTGATGAAGATGGGCAACGGACTCAATCAGTATTGAGTGAGTTGGCGAGAGCAGAAGGGGTTCATATCTTTGGGGGCTCCGTAGCGGTCAAAGAAGGTGACTGTATCTATAACAGGACCTATGTGTATGACCGTGAAGGCTCCTTGCTGTCTACGTATGATAAAATGCATGGCTTTAGCCCTGCGAAGGAAGATGTGTATTTTACGGGGGGAACTGAGGTTCATCAGTTTACACTAGATGGAATACTTTGCTCCAGTGCCACATGTTACGATATTCGGTTTCCTGAACTTATTCGCAAAGCGGCCTTGCAGGGAGTGGAGCTTTTCTTTTTGCCTGCCCAATGGCCTACGTTGCGTTTACATCATTGGCGCATATTAAATCAAGCGAGAGCTATAGAAAATCAGATGTATGTTTGTAGTGCTAATGGTTGTGGACATATTGGTAAATTGCCGATGGCAGGTCATTCTATGGTGGTGGATCCATGGGGAGAAGTGCTCTTGGAATGCAGCGACACACCAGATATACAATGTGTGACCATTGATTTAGATGTAGTGAAAGATATCCGTTCTAAAATCAATGTATTTAGAGATAGAAAACCGAATTGCTATTAATGTCAGTGCTATGCATTTTAGGAATATATAAAATTGCCCATAGGTATTGCCAAGATGTAATACCTATGGTATAGTATATAAGTACTCAGTACACGGCCCCGTGGTGTAGCGGTTAACATGTCGCCCTGTCACGGCGAAGATCGTCGGTTCAAATCCGATCGGGGTCGCCATTTTTTTTACCTATTTTTAGGAAGATTCTTATTTTCAGTATATATAGCTTGCCTCGGTAGCTCAGTCGGTAGAGCAACGGACTGAAAATCCGTGTGTCGGCAGTTCGATTCTGCCCTGAGGCACCATGTGCAATTCCATGCGGATGTGGTGGAATGGCAGACACGCCATCTTGAGGGGGTGGTGAGCGTACGCTCGTATGGGTTCAAGTCCCATCATCCGCACCAAACGAGGGCCTATAGCTCAGGGGTAGAGCAACCGGCTCATAACCGGTCGGTCCCTGGTTCAAATCCAGGTGGGCCCACCATAAGAGACCATCTCACAAATGTGAGGTGGTTTTTTTGTTATCTATAAGGGTTCATAGTATAATGGAAGAGTAAACTTTGTGTAATTTCTAACTACGGAAATGCACGGAGGTCTTTAGATAGAAATAGAAGAGTAAGGCTTATGTATTTCTTAGTTAGAAATTGCATGGGCATCGATAGATATAGATGATGTAATTAGAATGTGAGATAGAGAATGGCACTTTCAAAACGATTAGAACAAGTAGCCACCATGATTCCGCCGTGTCACACGGTAGCTGATGTGGGGACAGACCACGGTTTTTTAGCAGTGGCTTTAATTGACAAAGAAATAGCACAACAGGTACTTGCCATCGATGTTAATCGAGGACCTTTAGAATCGGCGAAAAACTTTGTGAAAGAACGAGGGTTAGAACAACAGATTACCTGCCGATTGGGAGATGGACTGGCCGCCACTGCTGTAGGGGAAGTAGATTGCGCCGTTATTTGTGGTATGGGTGGAGAGTTGATGCAGCATATTATCTCTGTAGGTCCTGAATGGTTACAGACCTATGTGTTACAGCCCCAAAGTCATCGTGAGGAATTAAAAAAATTCCTAGTCCAACAAGGGTATGGCATTACAGAGGAACAATGTTTGCAAGAAGGCAAGCAATATTATGATATATGGGTAGTAGAACGTGGGGTCAATTCTGTATATTCTACCTTACCAACAGATTCCATTCTTTGGGAATATGGAGCTCTATTGAAAGCCCAACGCCCACAGGTTTGGGTAGATCATATACAGCGCAGAATCGATACATTGCAGTCCGTTGTAGTTCATATGCGTGAGGCCTCTACAGATAGTGGAGAGATACGCAGAATGGAGAAGGAAATACAAGCGCTCCAGACACTTGTATCAGAAGTATAGCGTGTTAGTTAGATATAAGTCAGATACAATATAGAGGCAAGTTGGGTAAACACTAAAGCTTGATTGAAATATATCGGTATACCGCTTGCTATACTGTAAAAAATTGGTAGATGTATACGACACAGGAGGTACATATGGTTACGATGAAAGACATAGTAACAGTTATTGAAAGTAAGGCGCCACTACACTTGCAAGAATCCTGGGATAATTGTGGCTTGCAATTAGGGCATATGGCAAGCGAGGTGCGCCGCGTGTTGACGACCTTAGATGTAACGCCAGAGGTAGTAGCAGAGGCTATCGAAAAAGAGGTAGACTGTATTCTGTCCCATCATCCTATGATTTTTAAGAAATTACAGTCCATAGACTTAGGAACAACGCAAGGAAAAATGATAGGAGACTTGTTGCAACATGGGATTAGTGTATATAGTGCGCACACGAATTTAGATATCACGAAAGAAGGGCTCAATGACGAAGTGGCACAACGGTTGGGCTTAACAGAAATCCGTGGTTTGGTGGAAACAGCTCGGGAGGAAGCGTATAAAGTAGCTGTCTATGTACCAGTTACCCATAGTGATCAAGTACGTCAAGCTATGGGTGATGCTGGTGCGGGCCATATTGGCAACTACAGTCATTGTAGTTTTTCCGTCACCGGTGAAGGACGTTTCTTGCCACTGGAAGGGACGAATCCTTTCATTGGTCATGTAGGGGCCATCGAAACTGTTCAAGAAGAACGACTGGAAACAGTGGTGCCTAAGAAATTACTAGGAATGGTACTGGCTACAATGGAAAAGGCTCATCCCTATGAGGAAATCGCTTATGATGTAGTTCCTTTGCACAATGTCTATGAAGCTCATCATATTGGACGCATAGGAGAGTTAGCATCACCGCTATCTTTACAAGCCTTGGCAAAGTTACTACAGACTGTGTTTCCTCATAGTCAATTGCGATGGGGTGGAGCTAAGGTAGAAGAAGTGCGACGAATTGCTTTATGCACGGGAAGCGGTGCAGAGTTTATCAAAGGGGCAGCTAAACAAAAAGCCGACTTGTATATTACCGGTGATGTGAAGTACCACGACATGCAAATGGCGAAGGAGCTTGGTATCCTTGTGGTGGATGCAGGTCATTATGGTACGGAATATATGAGCCAAAGTATATTAAAACGATTTCTAGAGGGTACTTTTACAGAAAAAGAAGTAGAAATCATAGAAAGTGAATCACAAGGAGATTTTTTCTTTGAAGTCTAGGCCGTTTGAGGTATAATAAAAGGAAGAGCTATTGACCGTAGGTGCGGTCTATGCTAGACTAAAACAGTAAGTATGAAAGGCGATTGCAAGTCCTATGACTTGAGGAAAGTCCGAGCTCCATAGGGCAGGATGCCGGCTAACGGCCGGCGTGGGTGACCATAGGGAATAGTGCCACAGAAAAGTAAACCGCCACCTTCGGGTGGTAAGGGTGGAACGGTCGCGGTAAGAGCGCACCAGGTACATGGTAACATGTATGCTCGGTAAACCCCATCCGGAGCAAGGCCGAATAGGAAAGGGTTAAGGGTTGCCCGCCTACCTTTCGGGTTGTGCCGCTTGAGCGTATAGGCAACTATGCGCCTAGAAAGATAATCGCCACTGCGAAAGCAGGACAGAACTCGGCTTATTGATTGCTTGCGCAAAACCGCTCTTCGGAGCGGTTTTGTTATTGTAGGAGGTATCGTTATGAAATTAGAATCCATTAAAACCTATGAAGATTTTAAATCGATTGTCAAAGGGGATGACGAAATTGTGCTAGCTTGTTTCACTGCCGAATGGTGTGAGCCATGTAAGCTGATGAAAGAAGAATTAGATGTATTGCATGATGAATTGCAAGGAGTAGCACGGATGATTGCCATCGATATTGATGAATCGAAAGAGATTGTCTTAAAAGAAGATGTGCAAGGGGTACCGACTATCATTTGCTATAAAAAAGGAAAACAAAAAGATCGTATCGGTGGCTATAAAAAAGCGGCCTCTGTGCGTAAGTTATTGAAACTATAAATTAGGGATATAAAATTATTTTACAAAATAGTGATTTATATTCTATAGAGTACAAGTGTTTCGTGGTATACTATACCTATTATAGGATTGTATATAGATGCTATAAAGTTATTGCAAGAAAGGGGCTTTTTTGTGAAAGATAAGTTAAATAGTCTTTGGAACCTATTTCAAGAACGTAAATTAAGCCGTCGTACATTTATGAAATCCTGCGTAGCCTTGACGGCTATTTTGGGGTTGCCGCCAGCGTTGACCAATAAAGTGGTAGCCGCTGCAGAAACAAAGGAATTGCCTACAGTCATTTGGCTACATGGTCATGAGTGTACAGGATGTGACGAATCCTTTATTCGTTCTACATCGCCTTTCGCATCTGATGTGATTTTGAATATGATTGCCTTAGAGTATGATGATACTTTAGCTGCTGCAGCAGGGGAACCATTTGAACATCATTTACATCACTTGTTAGAAAGTAAAAAAGGTAAGTATGTATTGGCCGTTGAAGGTGGCGTTCCATTGGATGAAAATGGATCCTACTGCCAAGTTGGTGGACGTCCATTTGTAGATGTATTGAAAGAATGCGCTGAAGGGGCTGCTTTCGTCATCGAATATGGCTCTTGTGCAGCTTGGGGTGGTGTTCAAGCGGCGAAACCGAACCCAACGAATACAGTATCTGTTTCTTCTATCGTAAAAGGTAAAAAAATCATTAAAGTTCCAGGTTGTCCTCCGATTCCAGAGGTGATGACTGGGGTCATCATGCATTATGCGTTATTTGGTGAAATCCCACCTCTAGATGTAGAAGGAAGACCAAAACAATTCTATGGTAACCGTATCCATGATACTTGTTACCGTCGACCTTTCTTTGACTCCGGTTTGTTCGTAGAACATTTCGATGATGATGCATCTAAAGCTGGTTGGTGCTTGTATAAAGTGGGTTGCCGTGGACCAGAAACATATAACTCTTGTGGCAACTTGCGTTGGTGGAATGGTTTGTCCTATCCAATTCAATCGGGACATGGTTGCATTGGTTGCTCTGAAAAAGGGTTCTGGGATAATGACAACTTTTACCAACGATTACCACATATTCATACACCAAATACGATCACCGATGTGGATACATTAGGAACAGTGGCAGGATTCGGTGCCTTTGGAGCTGTCATTGCTCATGGTGGTATTACATTGGCGAAACATAAATATGATTCCATCCAAGAAGAGAAAAAATATTTAGCCGAACAAGAAGCAAAACAAAAAGAAGCGGAACAGAAAGGTAGTGACCAATAATGAAACGAGTTGTAGTTGATCCAGTGACCCGTATTGAAGGTCACTTACGTGTAGAAGTTAGTGTTGATGAAGCAACAGGGCAAGTGCAAGACGCCCTATCCAGTGGTACAGCTTGGCGTGGTATTGAATTAGTAGCTAAAAATCGCGATCCTCGTGACGTATGGGCCTTTGTACAACGGATTTGTGGTGTGTGTACTTCTACGCACGCCTTAGCATCCCTTCGAGCGGTAGAGGATGCATTGGGTATTCAAATTCCTAAGAATGCAAACTATATTCGAAATATTATGCATAGTTGTTTAGATACACACGATCATCTTGTGCATTTTTATCACTTGCATGCTCTTGACTGGGTAAGCCCAGTAGAGGCGTTGAAAGCAGACCCTAAAAAAACAGCGGAATTGCAACAACAAGTCTTAGACACATACAATGTGAGTGGATTACAACCAAAAGATTTGGAATCTGCTACATCTGCATATCCTAAGGAGTTCCCTAAAGGAAATGCTACATATTATGCAGCGATCCAAACAAAAGTGAAAAAAATTGTAGAAAGTGGTCAATTAGGCATTTTCTCCGCCCAATGGTGGGATCATCCAGATTATCAATTATTGCCTCCAGAAGTGCATTTGATGGCAGTTTCTCACTATTTGACAATCTTGGATCGTCAACGTGATATTGTAACGCCACATGTTATTTTTGGTGGTAAAAATCCACATCCTCATTACATCGTAGGTGGCATGCCTTGTTCTATTTCTATGGATGATATGAATGCACCTGTGAATGCGGCTCGTTTGGCAAGTGTGGATGAATCTATTTCCTTGGCGAAAGATTTGGTGAATTATTTCTACTTGCCTGACTTATTAGCGATTGGTCATCTATATGTAAAAGCTGGTATGGTTGATGGTGGGGGCTTAGCCAAAAAACGTGTCCTTGCTTACGGTGGCTATCCAGATGATGCATATACAGGTATAAAAGATGGAGATTTCTTTAAAAAGTCTCTTGTTCGTGCTAATGGAGTAGTAGAAAACTTTGAGCTTGGTTGGGAAAAAGCAACATTTACAGCTTTAGAAGGGGAAGATTTGATGAACCCTGACTTCTTGTCAGAAGAAATCAATCACTCTTGGTTTGAATATCCAAATGGCGAAACGTCCTTGCATCCAATAGAAGGTGTAACGAAACCAGCTTTCACTGGCCCTAAAACAGGTACCAATAAAAAATGGGAATTCTTGGATGAAGAGAAAAAATATTCTTGGATTAAATCCCCTACATTCAAAGGTAAAGCCTGCGAAGTGGGCCCATTAGCAAAATACATCGTTGTTTATGTAAAAGTAAAACAAGGCGTCATCAAAGACCCAACTTGGGCTGAGAAAATGATGGTAGACCAAATTGATGCCGTATCCAAAGTGCTAGGCGTACCAGCGCATGTGTGGTTGTGCTCCACAGTGGGCCGTACAGCGGCTCGTGGTCTAGATGCACAAGTAGCAGCGAATTTGAGTCAACATTTCTACAATCGTTTGGTGGAAAATATCAAAACGGGTGATACCGTGGTAGCAGATACACGGAAGTTTGACCCTAACTCTTGGCCGAAAGAGGCAAAAGGGGTAGGCCTTTTGGATGCGCCACGCGGTGGTTTAGGTCATTGGTGTGTCATCAAAGATGGTCGTGTAGACAATTATCAATGTATCGTACCAACGACTTGGAATGCATGCCCTAAAACAATTGCTGGCGAACATGGTGCGTACGAGGCGAATATGATGGATACGAAAGTGAAAATTGCTGAAAAGCCATTGGAAATTTTGAAAGGCATTCATTCCTTTGATCCTTGCTTGGCATGTGCGACCCACTTGTACAATAAAAAAGGTGAAAAAATTGTATCTGTGAATACAGATGCCCTATGTAAATAGGAGGAGGCTATCTATGTTACCGTTAAATAAAAAGCCTTATCGTGTATTTAGTTTATGGCTCCGTATTTTCCATTGGACAATGGTTCTCTGTGTAACGGCTCTATTCTGGACGGGCTTATACATTGGGAATCCAGGTTTCCAAGCTACACCGGGTAGTGTGGAACCGACAATCGCAGTGGGCGGTTGGTTCTCTATGGAGATGATTCGTAAAATTCACTTTATCGCAGCATTTATTCTAATTGCTGCACTTATATTCCGTATTTATGGTGGAATTCGATATCGTGGCGATAGATTGTTTCCTAGATTTCATAAAAAGTCGTATTGGATTGGTCTGTTAGACACAATTAAGCACTATCTAATGTTACCACAGCAACGAGAGCATCGTTTCTTGCGTAATTCTATGGCTCGTACTAGTTATTTAGGGGTATATGTGATGTTGTTCCTAGAAATTTGTACAGGTCTTGCCATGTTTGCACAAGTGTATCCAGATACTTGGGTGGCACAAATTTTTAATCCTGTAAATTTATTATTTACAGAGTATGAAGTGCATATTATTCACCACTACATTGCTTGGGGATTTTTGTTATTTACAATTATACATGTGTATATGGCATTCCGCGAAGATGTTATGGAAGAATCTGGAGAAGTATCTAGTATGGTTTCAGGCATGAAATTTTATCCTACAGATCCAGAAGATATAGAGGATTTATATGGACCAAATAAAAAGTAATCCCATCGTACTATTAGGGGTAGGCAATATTTTGCTTACTGATGAGGGATTCGGTGTCCATGTGGTGAACCAATTACGGGAGGATTATGTATTTAATCCTCCTATTACCATTATAGATGGAGGCACCATGGGCATGGAATTGCTCACCTATATGCGGGGTATGACAAAATTATTGTTGGTGGATGCCATCAATGGTGGTGACACGCCAGGGACGGTTTACGAATTTCCCCATGAGGAAATGAATACCTATTTTACAGAGGCTATCTCTGTGCACGAAGTAGGGATGCAAGATATTCTACGTATTCGTGCTTTACAAGAGGATCCACTAGAGGATGCGGTTGTCATCGGTGTAGAACCTGAAAGTTTAGAATTAGGGCTCGACTTGAGTGAAACTACACAAGGGGCGGTGAAAGAAGTGAAAGAGCGGATTTTAGCTGTCTTAGCCTCTTGGAATGTGACTGCAACTCCCTCTAAAGACACGATGAAATAAAATATAGCTAGCATAGCTGGTGTATATAAGGAGACGATATGCAAAATGAATTTGGACGAGTGCAAGCAGTCTTTCAAGAATTGAAAAATGCTATGCAGCACTTGCGTCAAACAGGAGAAACCTATACGATTTATGTGGAAAATACAGGCCTCACTATGGAAGAGCAAGTGGAAGTATTGGAAACATTGGGACGTGGTGATGTGACGATCCATCTGAAAGATACAGATCAACCTGTAGAGTGGTATGAGTCTACGATCCGTGGCATTTGGATTGGTACCTTTCGCAATGGGCGAGATGAAGCCATCCTCTATACCATTGAAGTGTGTCGATATCCGACTCTAGCAGGAGCCTATGATGAAGATATCATCAGCGGGGAAGAAGAATTGCAAGAATGGATAGAAGCAGCACAGCTGTAAAGGGGTAAACTATTGAAAAAAGGTGACTCTTTTTATGGAAATAGATGGATATAGGTATATCAATAAAGCATAATTGACCTTGTTTGTGATAAAAAACACAGGAAAACGAAGTGAAAAAACTCTCTCATTAGTATTTAATGAGAGAGTTTTTCATTTTAAAAAGGATAAAAAATGGGAGTAAAATACTAGGAATAGACTTAATTTTGCGAATAGAAAAGTTTAAATATAAGGGATAGATATAGGGTTTGTAAAGGGTGGATATATGTCTAATGGAGTAGGAACTACCCATTTTGAAATTAACTATATAGAAATGCATAAATTACTCTATTTCTAAAAATGATAATAAATACTATCATAATAAACAGTTATAGAACCTATTCTTAGGGAAT
>CAUQLO010000037.1:0-17890 GCA_963518725.1 uncultured Veillonella sp.
AATGGAGTCTCCATGTTTCCTCACATCTTATATGTATAAAAGTCCTACAGTGCCTAACACGTCCACTCGGATAATATTTATAATAACATATATCATATAATAAAAGCAAATTACACCTCTTTCATTTCGAAAACAAAGGTTTCACAAATAAAAAAGAACCCCCGAAGGAGTTCTTTTTATATGTGTAACTAACAAATTAGAATTTGTAGTTTAATTGAGCACGGTAGGATTCAGGTTTTTCTTTGTTAGCTTGATCTTTAGTGTCGATTGTTGCATAAGCAGTAAGACCTACGTTTTTAGCTACAGTATAATCAACAGTTGCTAAGAAACCTTTTTGATCTGTATTAACGAAGTTCCAAGTAGAGGAATACAATGGAGCTTGACCTTTTACATCAAAGTATTGTGCTTTCACGCCCCAAGTACCAGCTTTGGCCATGCTAGCTTCACCGTAACCTAAACCTGCAGTCCAAGCTTCACCAGCTGCGCTTTGTTGTTCAGCACGAACGTATTCACCACCAACCCAAGCTTGGTTATGGCCACCGAAGTTTACGTCTGCTGCAACACCATGGAAATCTTTAACTACTTTGACATTTGGTGCTTTTCCAACTACTGTATTTCCAGCTTTATTATTGTGGAAATCAACTGCAAATGCTTTAACAGCTACATTTTCAACTGGTGTGTAGTTTACTTGGTATGAGTTGACTTCAAAGTTAGCATCTTTTTCAAGTTTCTCAAATGTATCGCCACCCATAAGATAACCATAACCAACTGTTGCGTTTAATTTATCTTTACCAAATGTAGCTACAACACCTTCTAAAGTGTCATCATATGCTAAACCGTTACCAAGCATTAAGTTTTGACGACCTGCAGTTACAGTTGCGTATTTACCAAGGTTATGTTGAACATATACTTGGTCAATTGCTGTTTTTGGTCGAGCTTGTTTACCAAATTCTTTTTCGCCAACTAAACGAATCACTGCTTTAGTGTTGTCGTTTACAGTTGCTTGGAATTTTACACGACCACGGTAATCGAATTTGGATTTAGTTCCATCTTCTGTACCAGTGTAACGAAGACGAGCATCACCAGTGAATTTGAAGTTGCCTACTTTGTTTTCCAATGTGGAAACACGTACGCCTAATGTGTTCAATTCAGCGGAGAATTCGTTAGCTAAACGGTTGATGATAGCATTTTGTTCAGCGTCAACACGATCTTGACGAACTAAAGCTTTAGCTACCATTTGAGCCATTTCATAACGAGTGATGTTAGTTTGGCCTTGGAAAGTGCCATCTGGGTAACCGTTAACGATACCTTGGGAAGCCAATTGAGCTACTGCTTGGTATGCCCAATCTTGTGGAGTTACATCGGAGAATGGGTTTGCTGCGAATGCAGAAGTCACACCCAATACTGCTGTTGCAGCCAATACTGCTAAATGTTTTTTCATGATAATTACCTCTCATTGAAAAATAATAATATAAACATATCTCCTACGTTCAGTTAGATTGCTTATATCCTCATATTACTTTTCCACGGAGTGTCCACGTTTCCTCACATTGTAGTAACACAATTCTATAACTAATCCACACTATATGTATTCGATATATTCATATCATATCACAGCAACTATATAAATGCAATCTTTTTCTTATTTTTACTCACTATGTGTTTTTATAATCTCTCCCTATATAAGCATCATAACTAGTATGGACGAGACTTTATTAAATCTAGAGGGTTTTACATAAAGTTCCCTCTACATAAAGTTCCCTCATACTTCTTCTATATTACGAAACGGAAGAATATGGGCGACACTCTTATATGAGAAGCTCCAACATTTATTACAGAGCAAAAAAAAGAACCCCCGAAGGAGTTCTTTTTTTATATGTGTAACTATCAAATTAGAATTTGTAGTTAAGTTCAGCACGGTAGGAGTTAGATACTTTATTGTTATCTTGATCTTTCGCGTTGATTGTTGTGTATGCTGCTAAACCAACATTGTTAGCTACTGCATATTTACCTTGTACAGACCAAGTTTTTAAGTTTTGGTTGTATGGAGTCCAGAATGTAGAAGAGAACACTGGAGCAAATCCGTCAAGGCTAGTATATTGCGCTTTCAAGGACCAAGTACCTTGTTTTTTCATATTGTAGTTACCATATGTAAGACCTGCAGCCCAAGCGTTGGAGTTATCGATTTCTCTGAATTTTGCAAATTCACCATCGACAGCTACTTTAGATCCTAATTTAGCATTTGCATGTACGCCATAGAAATCTAAGGATGCATCTTCTAGCTCTTGCTCTGCTACAGCACCTTCAAATACTGTTTTATTAGCTAATTCACCCAATGTTTTAGCGTTTACTTTAGTGTAGAACGCACCTACGTTTACATCGTTACCCAATTTACCTTTTACTTGGAATACTGCTAATTGAGCATTCTCATTTTGTTCTGCTTTGTATAAAGATCCTGTGAATGCAGATGTTACTGGAATCATTTCATTTTCACCAATAACTTGTTTCAAACCTAGCTCTCCAGCATAACCGTAAGAAACAGATGCATTTAATGTATCTTTACCAAATGCTACTTTACCGCCTTCGAATACATCATCATATGTTAAACCACCACCGATAGTTTCATCATAACGACCTACTGTAGCAGTTGCATATTTACCGAAGTTATGTTTTACATATACACGGTCGATAGCTGTATTAGGGTTACCAGCTTTACCAAACTCTTTGCTACCCATTAAACGAACTACTGCTTTAGTGTTGTCGTTTACAGTTGCTTCGAATTGTACACGGCCACGGTAATCAAATTTAGATTGTTTTAAAGGACTTACATCTTTACTTGTTGTACCTGCAACTTGAAGAACATCTTTATCATTACCAGTGTAACGCAAACGAGCATCACCTGTGAATTTGAAGTTGCCTACTTTGTTTTCCAATGTGGAAACACGTACGCCTAAGTTATTCAATTCAGCGGAGAATTCGTTAGCTAAACGGTTGATGATAGCATTTTGTTCAGCGTCAACACGATCTTGACGAACTAAAGCTTTAGCTACCATTTGAGCCATTTCATAACGAGTGATGTTAGTTTGGCCTTGGAAAGTGCCATCTGGGTAACCGTTAACGATACCTTGGGAAGCCAATTGAGCTACTGCTTGGTATGCCCAATCTTGTGGAGTTACATCGGAGAATGGGTTTGCTGCGAATGCAGAAGTCACACCCAATACTGCTGTTGCAGCCAATACTGCTAAATGTTTTTTCATGATAATTACCTCTCATTGAAAAATAAAAAATACACGCTCCAAGGGATCACCTAGGCCGTGCAATCTTTCTATCCAATATAGCAATGGAGTCTCCATGTTTCCTCACATCTTATATGTATAAAATTTCTACAGTGCCTAACACATCCACTTGGATAGTATTTATATTAACATACATCATAGAATAAAAGCAAATGACAACTAGTAATGAGTATATACGTGTTCCCTATGGTAACAATACACTTTACTTATATCCCGTTTTCTAAAATACAAATTCTTTCGTTTTGCAAGTATACGTTTCGCAAATAAAAAAGAACCCCCGAAGGAGTTCTTTTCTATAGGTACTAACCAATTAGAATTGGTAGTTTAATTCTGCACGGTAGTAATCTGGTAATTCATAACCATCTAAGTTTTTACCGCGTAATTGTGCATTTAATGTTAAGCCTACGTTTTTAGCTACTGCGTAGTCTACTGTGCCTAACCAACCACGGAAATCATATGTGGAAATTTCTGGTAAGTTCCAAGTTGGAGCTGTTGCTACAGATTCTTCACCTAAACGGAAGTATTGCGCTTTCACACCCCAAGTGCCTGGTTTAGTGATGTCATATGTGCCATAACCAACGCCTGCAGTCCAACCTTCACCTGCTTCGCCACGACTTTCAAAACGAGCGTATTCGCCACCAACCCAAACTTTATTGTGTGGACCGAATTTTGTATCTACAGCAGCACCGAAATAGTTTTCGGACAAGTCACCATGATAGTTTACATAATATGCTTTAGTATCTACATGTTTACCTAATTTAGCATTAACTTGGTATGTAGTTACTTCAGGAGTATTACCTTCGCCTAATACATCTTCATCTAAATCGCCATCAAGCATATGACCGTATGCAACAGTTGCATTTAAGTGATCTTTACCAACAGTAGCTTGCGCACCTTCAAATGCTCCATCATAAGTAAGACCGCTACCGATCACTAAATCTTGACGACCTACTGTAGCTGTAGCATATTTACCGAAGTTATGTTGCACATATACTTGATCTACAGTTGTTTCAGGGTTACCTGCTGCACCAAATTCTTTATCGCCAGCTGCTAGACGAACTACTGCTTTAGTATTGTCATTTACAGTTGCTTCGAATTGTACACGAGCACGGTAGTCGAATTTAGAACGTTTAGGGGATGTAGTGTCTTCATCATTTACATAAAGATTTTCTTCTGTATGAGAACCTTGGTAACGAAGACGAGCATCACCAGTGAATGCAAAGTTACCTACTTTGTTTTCCAATGTGGAAACACGTACGCCTAAGTTGTTCAACTCAGCGGAGAATTCGTTAGCTAAACGGTTGATGATAGCATTTTGTTCAGCGTCAACACGATCTTGACGAACTAAAGCTTTAGCTACCATTTGAGCCATTTCATAACGAGTGATGTTAGTTTGGCCTTGGAAAGTGCCATCTGGGTAACCGTTAACGATACCTTGGGAAGCCAATTGAGCTACTGCTTGGTATGCCCAATCTTGTGGAGTTACGTCAGCAAATGGGTTAGCTGCGAATGCAGAAGTCACACCCAATACTGCTGTTGCTGCAAGTACTGCTAAATGTTTTTTCATGATATTTACCTCTCAATGAAAACAAAAAATAACCTAATATCTCCAGGTATTATAGTGATATTGGTTACTTTCTCATCGAGCTATACAAGAGTATCCATGTTTCCTCTTTTTGTTCAACTTTGATTTCACCAATACATTTACTATATCCACCTAGATATTTATCTTATGGTACCATACTATCTAGTGAATTGCAAATAATATTTATTTTTCTCTATATTCTACAGTCCTTATTATACATAGGGTTTCTATCAATTCTCTATCTTATGTAAAGCCAAAAAAAGAACTCCCGAAGGAGTTCTTTTTATCATCACTAGCAAATTAGAATTTGTAGTTAATTTCTGTGCGAACAAAGTTAGGTACGTCATTACCTTGTTTGTCTTTTGCATCGAATGTTGCATACGCAGCTAAACCAACGTTATTAGCGATTGCATATTTACCAGTTACCATCCAAGTTTTGTAGTTTTGAGTAAATGGCGTTACAAATGTTGTTGCAAAAACTGGAGCATAGGTATCAAAGTTGAAGTATTGTACTTTAGTCATCCATGTACCAGCTTTTTTCATATTGTAGTGACCATAGGATAATCCCGCTGCCCAAGCATTGGAATGTTTAATATCTTTGAAACGAGCGAATTCGCCTTCTACTTTCACATCGCTACCCAACATAGCATCTGCGTGGAATCCATAGGAGTCAAGGCTAGTACCTACCTCTGGACGATCTTCCCCAGGTACACCTACGAAAGCACCTAATACATTTGCTTGTCCTTCTAACATAGCATCTACTTGATGACCGTTTACTTTTGCATAGTAACCACCCACATTCACAGGGCCCACTTTACCATTTAATTGTAGTACAGTTAATTCAGGGCTTGCTTTACCGTCCTCACCCATAATGGATGCTGTGAAACGTTGTGCTGGATGCATCACAGTTTCTTTTTTGTCTGCATCTTTTGTAACTACTTCAGAAGTCATGCCTTTTACAGCATTGAATCCTAAGCCTGCTGCATAACCATATGTTACACCTGCATTCAACGCATCTGTACCTACCGTAGCAGTTACACCGTCAAATGTATCATCATATGTCATACCAGCACCAAACACAACATCATGACGACCAGCTGTTACAGTTGCATATTTACCAAAGTTGTGTTGTACGTATGCAGTGTCTACTGTAGCAGTTGTACTTTCTGCACTACCAAATTCTTTATTCGCTGCTACTAAGCGGATACCTGCTTTTGTATTAGCATTCACTGTAGCATCGAAGTTGATACGTGCACGATAGTCGAATTTAGAACGATCTAACATACTTGCATTTTTGAATAAACCAGTAGTAGCTTTATCTAATGCCATAGTTTCATCAGCTAATTTTTTCTCTGCTGCCGCTACTTTTTCAGTTTGATCTTTTTTATCTGTTTCAGTAGTAGCTTTTGCCAAAGCTTCTTTAGCATCTTTAAGTTCTTTTTCTGCAGTTGCTACATTTGTTTCATGATCTTCAATAACTTTTAAGTTTGCTTTAACTGCTTCTTTTTCTTTAGTTAATGCTTCACCTGTTAAGCCAGCACCATCACGAACTGCAATTTTATACACATCACCATCTAATTGTCTGTAACGCATACGAGCATCACCAGTGAATTTGAAGTTACCTACTTTGTTTTCCAATGTGGAAACGCGTACGCCTAAATTGTTCAATTCAGCGGAGAATTCATTCGCCAAACGATTGATAATTGCATTTTGTTCAGCGTCAACACGGTCTTGACGAACCATTGCTTTCGCTACCATTTGAGCCATTTCATAACGAGTGATGTTTGTTTGGCCTTGGAATGTGCCATCAGGGTAACCGTTAACTACGCCTTGGGCTGCTAATTGAGCAACTGCTTGGTATGCCCAATCTTGTGGTGTCACATCAGAGAAAGGATTTGCTGCAAACGCTGAAGTCACACCCAATACTGCTGTGGCAGCTAATACTGCTAAATGTTTTTTCATGATACTACTCCTTTTCTAAAAAAAGAAACCAATAACGTGAGTAGATTCGATAGTATCCGATGCGAACCCATAATTTGGGAGTATCCAAGTTTCCTCGCTTGATACGGTACAACACCGATATAAACTATCTCGTTCCACCCTTTACTTGGAGTATACCACCAATTATTCAATATGTAAATTTTTTAAAGTATTTTTAAATCAAAAATATTTTTCATTTCGTTATTCTTTTATTATTAAATTAAAAGTCATTCCAAAACAGTTTATAGTATCTTTATTTTCGTTCTTCCAATTCCATCCACCGCAAGGTGCTGTCCTCTAACTCTTCTGCTACTTGTTCTCGTTCTTTCACGGTACTTTCAATGGCGCTATAATCACTGCCCCCTTGCGCAATCATCGCATCGTAAGCTTTTAAGAGCCCCTCCAGTTCAGCAATGCGTAGTTCCAGCTGTTCTAATTCTTTTACCTCCCCTAGGGTCAATTTTTTCTTAGCCTCTAGGTCCGCTTCGTTGCTTTCACCAAACGCAGTGTTTGTACCAACGTTTTGTTCCCCATTACGCAACGCACCGTTTGCCTGTGCCCCACGGTCCAACGCACCATTTATTTGCACCGCATGGCGTAACACACCGCGTTTTGTATCACCACCTATGGAACCAGTAGTTTCCTTGTCCTCTACATAATCGGAATATCCCCCATGGTAGACCTCAATGTGACCAGATCCGGTAAATACAAACAGTTTGTCCACCACTCGGTCTAGAAAGTACCGATCATGGCATACGGTAATCACAATGCCACTGTAGGAGTCAAGGAAATCTTCTAGCACTTCCAAGGTGGGAATGTCTAAGTCATTTGTCGGTTCGTCCAAGAGGAGTACATTCGGTGCATCCATCAAGATGCGCAACAAGAAGAGGCGCCGTTTTTCACCACCCGACAGTTTCCTAATTGGCAATCCATGATGGGATGGAGGAAATAAGAATCGTTCCAACAACTGACCTGCACTCAAGGAACTGCCATCTGGTAAGTGCAGGTAAGACCTATTTTCCCGAATATAGTCCAACACCCGTTGGTCTTCTTTAAAGTTCGGTAACATTTGCGAGAAATATCCGATGCGAACGGTTTCCCCGCGTCCCATAGTCCCCTTTGTAGGTTCGATAGTACCTTCGAACAACTTCATCAACGTCGTCTTGCCGATACCGTTCGGTCCCACCACGCCAATACGGTCATGACGCACCATATGATAGGTAAAGTCAGAAATAACCTCATGCCCCGATGCATAGGAAAACGACATGTCTTCTATATCGAATATGGTATTGCCTAGCCGTGTTGCCAACACAACGGGGTCGACAGTGCCTGTTTTCTGCCGTTTTTCCATAGCCTTTAATTCTTCAAACCGCTGCAACCGTGCCTTTTGTTTTGTCGTTCTTGCCTTCGCTCCTCGACGCACCCATTGCAGTTCGCTGGCGATTAATTTTCTTCGTTTTTCCTCGATGGCATCAAGTTGAGCCTCTCGTTCTGCTTTCAAGGATACATAAGTCTCATAGGTTTCCTGAAATTCATAGATTCGCTGATTCGACAATTCCCATATGGTGTTGCACACAGCATCTAAGAAATAACGATCATGGGTGCTCAATAGGACAGCACCTTTTCGCTCTTTCAGATACAGTTCCAACCATTCAATGGTGGCCTCGTCCAAGTGGTTCGTCGGTTCGTCCAATAACAGTAAATCGCAAGGGTATACGAGGGCGCGCGCTAATGCCAATCGACGGCGCTGTCCACCGGACAAATTCTTCGCCGACCCTTGTACATCATGAAACCCCAAGCGTGTCAAAATCATCTTCGCTTCTTGTTCCACAATCCAACCGTCTTCTTCGTCCATGCGTTCCAGTAATTTCATGTATTGCGGCGACTCCGGATCTTGCAAAGCTCGTTCAAATTCTCGCACCAATGAAAGTTTCGGATGGTCCCCTAGTAACACATTATCTAGTAAAGTACCACTTTCATCAATGTACGGATCTTGCTCCAACCGGTGGATGGTAGCCTTACCATTGCGCTCGATACTACCTTTGTCTGGTTCTTGCACTCCTTCTAAGACTTGCAATAACGTCGTTTTACCAGTGCCATTCACACCGATCAAACCAATGCGATGGGTCGACTCTATAGTCAAATTGACATCTTTAAATAAGAGCCGTGTGCCATAGGATTTTTCTACTTGTTGTAATGTTAAAATGTTCATATTCGTTATACAATTCCTAATTCTTCTTTTAATGCACTTTGTAATATTTTTGAAAAGTTCAGATTCTTCTCTTCTGCTTTATGATTAAGCCAACTGGGTTTACTATAGTACGTGCTTACACGTATGTCAACTATAGATTTGCATTGACACGCCCACTTTCATGGATTAGAATAAACGTAATACATTCATTAATTTATAAGGAGGTTGTCATGGACACTGACACGGTGCAGCAAGACTTTGAAAATATTGGTTTTGAAATTGTAGAAATTGATGAGCGAGATGTTCTGTTATACGAGTTATCTGACGGTAGCGAAGAGGAAGACGGTCAATACGCCATTGTTTCTGATGAAGATGGACGCATTCCTGAAACGATGGAAAGTCCTGTCATCGTATCCATTTATGATGATAATGATACCTTCCAATGGAGTGTCACATTATCTAGCGGTGAGGAATTGAAAGACCTGTTCTTGCGTATTGAAAGTGCCGAGGAACTATTGGAAACGCTGCAAGATATTCGCCACGAGAATATTGAGCGTTACGATACGGAGATGGACTCCTATCACGAATAAAGATCGACTATAGACACAAAAATAAAGAGACAAATCAGAGAAATTCTCCGGTTTGTCTCTTTTTATGTACGAATCATTTGTTGGCAAGCTTCTACGATTTCCGCCGCGCCGTCAACCTTCCAAGCTTTTGCCGCTTCATGCATAGCTTGTAATCGTTCTCCATTTTGTAATAAGGCCACCACCACATCATCCAAGTTCTCGATATGGCGCGCCCATTTTCCGCATCCCTTTTGTTCTAATAGTTCTGCATTCGCCTCTTCTTGACCCGGTATGGCATTGAAAAAGACCATCGGCACCCCAATAGTTACCCCTTCCATACAGGTCAAAGCGCCTGGTTTCGTCACCAGCAAGCTAGCTTTGCGCATCAATTCCGGAATTTCATTGGTATATCCGTAAATATAAATCGGTGTCTGCAAGGAACCTTTCATGTGGTGCAAAGAATTATACAGGGCATCGTTCAAGCCTGCCACCACGTGAATTTCATCAATGCCTGGTACCTTATCGAGCCGTTGTAGGGCCTCTTCTACACAGCCTAGTCCCAGTCCACCACCCATGAGCAAAACACGTTTGCAACTATCGCTACCATAAGGTTCTGGGAGTGGTTCAAAAAAATGGCGCATAATCGGTATGCCCGTCACATGGATTTTCTCCAAAGGTACGCCCATGTTCAGCACTTCATAGACCATGGCTGGCGTTGCCACATGGTATGCATCGATTTCATCGTAGCGCCAAAATTGGTGCGCCGAAAAATCTGTCATCACCGCCGCAATGGGAACGTCAATTTTCCGATGTCGTTTCAACACGCTAGCAGCACCACAAGGAAATGGGTGTGTGCAGACGATCAAATCGGGGTTTTCCTTTTGGATTAACTTTTCCATGCGGTTTTTCAACATCCAAGATACCACCGTTTGCGCCACGCTCCCCTTCCACTGGCCACCGGACCAACGATAAACGATATCGTAGAGGAAGGGAAAGAAATCGAGCATTTTGAAATACGTTTCTTTCAGCAAATTATCAAAGGAAAATGTATCGGTCCCCAAGAAGTCCACATGATGCACGATGGCGGTTGGATCTTGTTGTTGCCAGTATTCTTGTATAGCTAATGCCGCTTGCGTATGGCCCGTTCCAATAGATGCGGACACAATTAAAATACGTTGTCCCATGTGACCTCCTTTCTTGAGTCCTAGTGACACCTTCACTTGACACTACATTATGTCTATTCTACCATAGATTGTCATAGATACAAAACAACGCCACGATTCCGAACCACAGGGCACGGAATGGTGGCGTTCATTTCTTATCTTAGGATTGACCTGAATTATTTTTTACGAACAGGTGCAGCTGGTCCATTAACAAGATCTTTTAATTGTTTACCTGCTTTGAAAGCTGGAGATTTGGACGCTGGAATTTTGATTTCTTGTTTAGTTTGTGGGTTGCGACCTACACGTTCTGCACGAGAGCGAACTTCGAAAGTACCGAAACCGATAACTTGTACTTTTTCTTCTTTCGCCAATGCTTCACCAATTGTGTCGAATAAAGCTTTCACTGCTTTTTCAGCATCTTTTTTTGTCAATTCAGCTTTAGCAGCAACACTTGCGATTAATTCAGTTTTGTTCATGATTGAACCTCCCTTAAAAATAGTATCCTCTAACTTAATCATTCGAGTTAAGTTTCACCTTAGCCGCTTCCCAAAATTCATCGAGCTCACTGAGAGAAAAATCATCCCAGTTTTTTCCACTTCGTTGAACCTCTTGTTCTACGTAGGAAAAGCGCTGTATAAACTTTGTGTTTGTACGGTGTAGTGCGTTTTCTCCGACTATTTTATACCATTTAAAAAGATTTATCAAGGAAAAAAGTACATCTCCACCCTCTTCTTCAGCTTTTTCTATATCTTTTTTGAATATTTCTTGTTTAAATTCATCTATTTCCTCATAAAACTTAGCCCAAACACCTTCCTCACTAGGCCAATCAAAACCAACTTTACTCGCTTTTTCTTGCAATTTTTGAGCTCGTAATAAGGCTGGTAGCCCTGGAGATATACCATCTAGGATGGACGTTCGTTCATGTCCTTTTTCTTTGGCTTTCAATTCTTCCCAAGTGGCTAATGTTTCGCCCACCGTTTCTCGGTCCGCTGTATGAAATACATGGGGATGACGACGTATCATTTTTGCCGTAACATCATCCACCACATCTTGCATCGTGAAATGACCATTTTCTTCTGCTACCCGTGCATGAAAAACGATTTGTAAAAGTAAATCCCCTAATTCTTCTCGTAGGTGATCCACATTTTGTTCATCGATGGCTTCTAATGTTTCATACACTTCTTCTAATAAATATCTTCGCAAGGAGCTATGAGTTTGTAATTTATCCCAAGAACATCCTGTAGGTCCTCGCAATTCTGCTAATACATCTACCAATGGATCCAATGTAAAAGGACTCATCTTTCTTTCACTCATTTCGAACCACCTTTCCGCAGTAGTTTTCGACTCAATGTAAGTAGTTCCTCTTTCGGCACTGCTTTCGTCAATCCTAATGCCACCATATACAGGATAATACCTGCCAGGATAGCTGCCGCCACTGCCATCGTGTTGGATAGGACTGTATGCATGAAGTTATAGACCATAACAGCACCACCACCCATGGCAAGGGAGGAAAATAGTATTTTCCCAATTTCTAAGTAGGACACGTGAAAGCCTGTCATACGATGCAATAAATACAAGTTAGCCAACCCTGCCAAGCCAAAGTCTACATTCGTAGCCCACGCTGCGCCCTCAATGCCCCAAATCGGCGTCAAATACAGGTTTAAGGCTACTTTCACAGTGGCCCCTAATAATAAGGTCCACATCGGTAACGCCGTCCGTCCTAAGCCCTGTAGAGCCCCTGTCGTCACCTGTTGCAGTCCCAATAACCAAATGCTGGCACTCAAGACAGCGATGGCGCCCCCTGCATGAGGTGTGTCGAACATCATCACTGAGATGGGTCTAGCCAGTACGCATAGGCCTACAAAGGCTGGAATAGTCACCACATGGGTCATGCGAAGCGCTGTGCCCATGCGATGATGGATTTCCTCTCGATGCACCTCTAACTGTAAGCGAGAGATAGCGGGCACTAAACTTGTCGCCAAGGACATGGTCACGATGACTGGCAAGCTAATGAGCGACGTAGCCATCCCCGTTAAATAACCAAAGGCAGTAGTCGCCTCTTCCTTGCCATAGCCAGACAGTATGAGCTGTTGTGGCACAAGCCATAGGTCGATGGCCCCAATGAGGGGAATCATGATATTCGCAATGGCTACGGGGAAGGCTAAGAGTACTAATTCTTGTATAATGGTGCGTGGCGATTCTAAAGGATATACCTTGCCCTCTGGCAACCGTTCCCGACTGTAGTACACCATTAACACCACCAACCCCAAGGTGACCCCGATGACCGAGGACAGTGCGGCACGGCTCGATGCCAAGGCGATTCCTTGTGGTAGAAAATAGATGGCCGCTCCCACCATGACGAGCACCCGTGCCAACTGTTCACACACTTGAGAGATCCCTGTAGGCAACATATTTTGAAAGCCTTGGAAATATCCTCTAAAGCAGGCTAGCAAGGACACGATACCAATGGCAGGTGCCACAGCTAGTAAAGCCCCTTCCGCACGGCTATCGGTGATGAATCCTGCGGAAATCACAGAGGGTATGACGAGATAAAATCCAACACTCAAGAGAGCACCCATGATGCCCATAGTAGTGATGGCTACTTTGAAAATATGACGAGCTCCCCCCATATCTTCACGCCCTACCTTACGGGCAATCATAATCGATAGGGCTACGGGCAATCCTGCCGCACCGATGCTGATAATCAGCTGATACAAAGAATATGCCATTTGGTAAAGCCCGACCCCTTCACCGCCCAGGATACGGGCTACCATGACCTTACTAATGGCGCCAATGACTTTCACCAGTAGACCTGCTACCGTTAAGATCATGGCTCCTTTCATAAATCCTGTCATACTATGCCTCTCCTTTGCGTTCAAATTCGGTGAGCACCTGCTCTACTTGGCGTAAGATACTACCGTCCTGCACTTGGTAGGACCAAGTGGTCGGATTAGAACCACGGTGCTTCATATGTTTCCAAATATCTTCGCTGACAGCGCCCATATCCCAGTCCGCCATCTTCGACTCATCTTGCCACGTAAATAGAACCTGTTCATCCTTGCGAATCACGCTCTTCATACCAAGGGCACGAGCTCGTTCCTTAATACCCGCCAATTTAATGAGTCGTTCCACTGGTTTCGTAGGTGACCCAAAGCGGTCGATTAATTCGTCCACAAAATCGTCTAATTCCGGTTTTGTAGAAATTTGGAGCAATCGTTGGTACACGGAGATTTTCCGTGCTTCATCGTGAATGTAAGCGCTATCTATGAACGCATCTATGCCTACATCCACCACTGGCGCTGGCAATGGCCGTTCCGGCACCTCTTGTTGTTGTGCCTTCGCAATGGCTTCTTCTAGCATCACCGCATACATAGCAAACCCGACAGCGGCGATATTTCCATGCTGTTGGGCTCCCAATAAATTGCCGGCTCCTCGAATTTCCATATCTCGCATAGCCAGTTTGAATCCTGCCCCCAGTTCTGTAAACTCTTGAATGGCTTTCAACCGTTTTTCGGCACTTTCATTCAACACCTTATCTGGTCGATACATAAAATAGGCGTAGGCGCGCTGGCTGGACCGTCCCACCCGTCCTCGCATTTGGTACAACTGTGAAAGTCCCAAGTGATCTGCATCGTAGATAATGATGGTGTTCGCATTCGGAATGTCTAGCCCCGTTTCTATAATACTGGTACATAGTAACACATCGTACTGCCCTTCTGTAAAGTCCTGCATGATATGCTCCATCATGGACCCTGACATCTGTCCATGAGCGACGGCAATGCGTAAATCGGGCATAGCACGTTGCAACGTGTCTTCCATATGCTCGATAGATTGCACCTTGTTATACACGAAGTAGACTTGTCCGCCACGCTGTAATTCACGGCGAATTGCATCCATCACCACTTGCATATCAAATTCCACCACATAGGTTTGGACAGGCAAGCGTTCCATCGGAGGCGTATGGATGACACTCATTTCACGAACACCCACTAAGGACATATGCAAGGTTCGTGGAATCGGTGTGGCGCTCAGCGTTAAGATGTCGATATTGGTAGCCCATTGTTTCCATTTTTCCTTCTGTGCCACCCCAAACCGTTGCTCCTCGTCCACTACTAACAAGCCCAATCGTTTGAACTCAATGCGCTTGCTTAACAGGGCATGAGTGCCGATTAAGATATCGATTTGTCCATTCAGTACGCCGGAGATGATATCTTTTTTCTCCTTTGCCGTGCGGAATCTGTTCAACACCTCTACACGGATGCCAAATTGTGAAAATCGATGGACAAAGTTTTTATAATGTTGCTCTGAAAGCACCGTAGTCGGTACCAACATGGCCACTTGCTTGCTACTCATAACGGCTTTAAACATGGCCCGCATAGCCACTTCTGTTTTACCGAATCCCACATCTCCGCAAAGGAGTCGATCCATCGGTCTTGGCATCTCCATAGATTGCTTAATTTCTTGGATGGCTTGTAATTGGTCCTCCGTCTCTTCGTAAGGGAATTGGTCTTCAAATTCTTGTTGCCACGGCTGATCCGGTAAAAAGGCAAATCCTTCAATCAGCTCACGTTTGGCGTACAATTCTACCAAGGTATCGGCTAGGTCATCAATAGATTTTTGCGCCTTCGCCTTCGTTTTTACCCATTCTTTACCACCCATTTTATGCAGCTTTGGTGTAACCCCTTCATTACCGATATATTTTTGCAATTGATCCAAATGGTCCGCCGGCAAGAACAATCGATCTGTTCCCGCATAATCGATTTCAATGTAATCCCGATGGATTCCCTCTGTTTCAATCGTTTTAAGCCCTCGATATTTACCGATACCGTGGATACTATGCACCACATAATCGCCCACCGTAATATCTGTAAAATACTTGATTTCCTGCCCTTTTTCCGCCTTTTTACGCAGTTTCTTCTTCTGAAAGCCGAAAATATTGCCTTCTGTAATAACGATGATATTAGAATGAGGCAGCTCAAATCCTTCAGAAAGAATACCATCCACCAATAACACAACTGGTGCAGTCCATTGCCACTGTGTATGATGGGCATAGGCAATACCATTCTCTACGAGAGCTCTCTCAATGGCTTCTCTTCGTTGCTGATTATGTAACACTAGCACCACTTGACGGTCTAATTTGACATGATACACTATATCGTCTACTAACATAGGTATCTGCCGCTCATAAGAAGCGATTGTTTTTCCCATAAGACCGATAGTCTCTATCTTACCCCACCCTGCGGAACGTTGCATCATACTGAAAAGAATGGTCGTATGAGCCGTAGAGGATGCACGCCATTCTTTCCAAGACATGTACAAGTCTTCGTTACTACGATCTTCCTTATGGACTTTATTCAAGGCCTCCTCAATACGCTTAGGTTCATCTAAAATTAGCAAGCCTCTATCTAAATAGGACAGTATGGAACATGTTTCATCATCGCTGTCCGTATGAATTGGAAGTACCATACATTCTTCTGATTCTCCCATAGAGCGCTGTGTATCTACATTAAATTGTCGAATCGTATCGATGATGTCTCCAAAAAACTCAATCCGATAAGGGGACTCACATTGGATAGGAAACACATCTACAATATCTCCACGCACGCTAAAATGACCACGATATTCCACCTGGTCCACTCGTTCATATCCAATATTGACTAATTGTTCTAACAAGACTTGTTGGTCAATCTCTTGTTCTACCTGCAGAGTAAGCATATGTGACAATACCGTTACAGGTGCCCCTACAAACTGGCTCGCCTCTTCTACCGTAGCCAACACCACTACAGTTTTTCCCAAGGCAAGGTTCCCCAAGGTTTCCATCCGTTTCGCCTGGGTATCTAAACTTTTCGCCGTCCACTGTGAAAGCGCCCTGTCTACGATGGGATAGGTTAACACATTACACTCAGGCAATAAACACTGTATATCTCGTTCCCACATCTCTTTATGGACTTTATCATGAGTAATAATGAGGGTTGGTCGCTGCACCTCTTGTAGCATAGCTTGACTGTATAGGAACGACTTTTGCGATCCTCCCAGTCCATAAATTTGTGTGGTGCCCTTTTTATAAAAAGCTGCAAGAGAATCTTTCATAGATCCTTCTACATCTAATAAGGGTCGATATGTCATAGACATATATCCGTCCTTTCTTGTGCATGATAGTTACATACTAGGCTCATTGCTAAAAAAATCAACTCGTTTTCTCTTATAATACCATTTTGTCCTATAAGTATCATTTTGTCCTATAAGCCTAGTTAGAAATATGTTGATAATAAAAGGGCTATAGTTATCTATAGCCCTTTGTCATTATTCTAAGTTTTCTTCAATTGCTGTATTCGTAGATTCTTCAATATAACGAAGGGCTGCATAAATCAGATACGCACCTACGGTGATACCGAAGAAGAATGCTTTGAAAATTTCTTTGTCCCAACGAGTTTTACGAAGACCGGATACTGCGGATACTAAAAAGTTCAAATCTATAGCTTTCATAGCAACCTCCTTTTACAATACTAAATTGGCAAAATATATGCTTACCTTACATATACAAAAAAAGCGAATATCACTATTCGCTTATCTTCAAAATTGGTGCGGGAGAAGGGACTTGAACCCCCACGCCAATGGCGCCAGATCCTAAGTCTGGTGCGTCTGCCAATTCCGCCACTCCCGCATAAGATGGTGACCCAGGAGGGATTCGAACCCCCGACCTTTTGATTCGTAGTCAAACACTCTATCCAGCTGAGCTACTGAGTCATATTAAATTAAGTTGGCAGGGGCAGTAGGACTTGAACCCACAACCAACGGTTTTGGAGACCGCTACTCTACCAATTGAGCTATACCCCTATCTTTACGACTTAATCAGTATAACGTAAAGTTGATACTTTGTCAAGTGATTCTTGTAGCAGAACCAAGGTATTTAGCTGGGCTAGCATTCGCTAGCCCTCGCTAATGCAAATCAGCGACTTCCTATCCTCCCAGGCCGTTTCCAGCCAAGTACTTTCGGCGTTTACGAGCTTAACTACTGTGTTCGGGATGGGAACAGGTGGTTCCTCGTAGCCATCATCACTGAATTTGTCAGGGTGTTCCCTGAAAACTACATAGAAAGATAATAT
>CAUQLO010000038.1:0-17328 GCA_963518725.1 uncultured Veillonella sp.
TGTGGGAACACATCAATATATTATTAAGTTTAGTATAGTTATATATGAGGTATAAAAACATGAATCAAAAAGTAGCACAAGCTCTTAACGAACAAGTAATTTTCGAATTTAATGCAGCATCCACTTACTTAGCTCTTTCCTTAGCTATGGCTGATGCTAACTTCAAAGGTTTCTCCGCATGGTTACGTGCACAATACCAAGAAGAAGTAACTCACGCTTTCAAATTCATCGATTACTTACAAAGCAACAATGAAAAAGTAACATTAGGTGATGTAAAAAATACTGCATCTAATTTAACTAATCCATTAGACGTGGCAAAAGCAGTATTGGCTCACGAGCAAATGATCACTGGCAAAATCCACAGCTTATATGCATTAGCATTAGAAGAAAAAGATTATGCAACAGTATCTTTCTTGAATTGGTTCGTAGAAGAACAAGTAGAAGAAGAAGCAAATGCAACTGACTTAGTAGATCAATTCACATTTGCACAAGATAGCCGTTCTGCACAATTATTCTTGGATTCCAAATTAGGAAGCCGTCAATAATTGATACACTCACTCTTACAATGAAGTGAGAACTTCCTATCACACCTAACACACACAATACATAAAACACAAAACACAAAACACAAAACACACAAAAATACAAAAACCTAACACACAACATATAAATCATACAATGATAGTGGTAAGAGTGATGTTGTTTGCTAGAATACATGGGGCTGTAATCAAATGTAAACCCTGCATTTGGTTATAGCCCTGTTTTGTTGTATCCAGCGTGGCTGTCGAGTTGTGGTACATGAAGTTATTTTGTAAGAGTCTTAGATTACCAGAAACTGATGCCGTATATGATACGTTGCGTGATATATTACATGATATATTACATGATATATTACAAGATGCATTACAAGATGCATTATATGATTCGTAATAATGAGATGATTAAAAATTTTTTACGAAATAAAGTCAAAAAGTCAAAAAAGTATTTGACAAAGGTCAAAAAGTCAGATATACTGTAACCATAAAAGGACAAAAGGTCAAATAAAATGAAAGAAAGAAGGTATACGATGAGTATTTTAGCAGATAAAATTGAACAATTTATACTGACGAAGTTATTAGAAGAGCAGGAAGGGATTACGCTACGAAGAAATGAATTAGCAGAAACCTTGGACTGTGCTCCCTCTCAAATTAGTTATGTATTGAGCACACGCTTTTCTAATGATCGTGGATTTATCGTTCAGTCTAGGCGAGGGCTAGGGGGATCGATTACGATTACTAGAGTGGTAGAACCAATGACTAGTCAAGTGCGGATTCCTTTACCGCAAGCACAACCACAGCATGAAGAGGAACCACCGATCACAATCGGTCATATTGACAAAGTTTTATTTCAATATATGAAAGAATCTCGTATAACAAAACGAGAAGCAGCTATGTTACATGAAGCTTTTGTGAGAATTTTACAGGATGTTCCAACAGAGCGTCGAAAAGAAGCGGCAGAGCGTTTTTACCAGGCGATTATGAAAATCGTCAATGAGGAGGTGTAGATTATGAAATGTGAATCTTGTGGAAATGAGAATGCGAGCATTCATATGACATCCATCGTGAATGGTGTGAAGGAGGAACATCATTATTGCCCACACTGTGCTAATCAACATGACACAGGAACGGGATCCATGTTTTCCTCTATGTTTGATGATACATTCTTTAACAATCAATTCTTTGCCAATGCGATTTACCCACAAAGTGCATTGGGTACGAGTAAAACCATTACTTGCCCACAATGTGGCATGACTATGGCGGGATTTAATAAGCAAGGACGATTGGGTTGTGACGTTTGTTATGAAACCTTTCAGCAACAATTGGTGCCACTCATCAAACGCATTCAAGGGTCCACATCCTATGAGGGACGTGTACCAGTGCGTGGGGCAGCAGATTTGAAAGTAGAACAAACGATTAAGCGCTTACGAAGTGAATTGGTGCAAGCTGTAAAACAGGAATTATTTGAAAAAGCGGCACAAATTCGAGATGAAATCAAGTCCTTAGAACAGTCTAGGACGTCGAAATAAGGAGGGTCTATGTTACATACTATTTTAGATGAGGCCTTGTCGCCTTGGATGAAAGAAACGGGCCTAGAACATCGCATTGTCCTATCTAGTCGAATTCGATTAGCCAGGAACTTTACAGGCATTCCTTTTACCAATCGGGGTGATACCAATCAGCTTGCTACCGTTGATGGGTATATGCGAGCTATGATTAGCCCACTGCAAAAGGCGTATGGTAAGAGTTTTTCAAAAATTAATTTAGATTCACTCAGTTCGGTAGAACGAGATGTATTAGTGGAGAAACATTTGATTTCCCCTAATTTAGCAGATGTTAGCCAGGGTCGTAGCGTGATTATTTCCGAAGACGCTCGTATATCCATTATGGTCAATGAAGAAGATCATTTGCGGATTCAGTCTATGGAGTTGGGATTGCAATTAGAAACAGCTTATGAACGGGCGGTGGCCATCGATGATGCCATTGAAAGTAAGTATGACTATGCATTCTCCAAGGAATTTGGGTACTTGACAGCATGCCCTACCAATGTGGGGACAGGAATGCGAGCGTCCGTGATGGTTCATGTGCCTGCCTTGGCAATGACGGGAAAATTACAACGTATTATTCGCAGTATTATCCGTATGGGATACTCTGTGCGAGGCCTGTACGGAGAAGGCTCTGAGGGATTGGGACATGTATACCAAATTTCTAATCAGCAAACTATGGGCATTAGCGAAGAAAATACGATTGAACAACTTTCACAAATCGTACGAGGTGTGGTGAAAGAAGAAGAAAAAGCCCGATCGGAATTGTGGACTACTGATCGAGAGGGCATAGAAGATAAGGTGTGGAGGTCTTATGGCATCTTGACCCATGCACGCCGTATGTCTGGGGAAGAAGCGCTAGCTCTATTGAGCGATGTGCAACTAGGCATAGATATGAAATTGATAGATGTGACCATGAACTTTCAAGAAATGCTCGTTATTACACGACCAAATTTCCTTGCCAAATTAGTAGGGAAAGAGTCAATGGGTACACAGGAACGAGATAGTCAGAGAGCACAAGTGATACGAGATACCTTATTACGAGGATCCAAAGGAGGAAAATAATGATAGAAAGATTTACAGAAGGAGCAAAACGTGCACTAGCCATTGCCCAAGAAAAAGCCATTGAGTTTAAACATAATTATGTAGGCACAGAACATTTGTTATTGGGCCTTGTGGAAGAAGAAAAATCAGTTTCCGCTCGTGCATTGTCAGAGTTGGGTGTGAAAGGAAAAGAATTAGAACAAGATGTGATTCGCGCTGTAGGGAAAGGGACACATAGTGGTGGTCAGTTACAAATGACACCACGCACAAAACATGTGCTAGACTTAGCCCAACAAGCTGCCAATAGTCGCGGTCATAATTACATTGGTACGGAGCATATTTTATTGGGCCTATTGTCCGATGGTGGCGGCGTAGCTATGCAATTATTGGCATCCAAAGGGATTCGCCCAGAAGATGTGGTGGAAAAAGTGAATGCCATTGTTGGCGGTGAAGAGGATGGATCTCATCAAGGTCAAGGTACATCTGGCGATTTAGGTGAAATTTCTGATTATGCCATCGATTTGAATGAAAGTGCGAAACAAGGGAAAATTGATCCTGTCATCGGACGTGACACAGAGATTCAACGAGTGATTCAGATTTTAAGTCGCCGCACAAAAAATAATCCTGTCCTCATCGGCGAACCAGGTGTGGGTAAAACCGCTATTGCCGAAGGCTTGGCACAGCGCATAGTAAGTGGTGATGTACCGGATGCATTGCGGGATAAACGCATTATTTCTGTGAACTTAGGATCTATGTTAGCAGGTGCTAAATATCGTGGTGAATTTGAGGAACGACTCAAAAAAGTGATGGATGAAGTGCAAGCTCATGATGACATGATTGTGTTCATTGATGAAATTCATACATTGATCGGCGCTGGTGCCTCTGAAGGCGCTATGGATGCGGCGAACATTTTGAAACCAGCTTTGGCACGTGGTAATTTCCAAGTCATTGGTGCCACTACATTAGATGAATATAAAAAGCATATTGAAAAGGATGCGGCTTTAGAGCGAAGATTCCAACCAGTACAAGTAGGTGAGCCTAGCGAAGAAGATGCACTTAGCATTTTAAAAGGCTTACGAGATCGGTATGAAGCTTTCCACAAAGTACAAATTACAGACGAAGCTTTGGCGGCAGCGGTGTATTTATCGAGTCGTTATATTGCGGATCGTTTCTTGCCGGATAAAGCTATTGATGTGATGGATGAAGCGGCCTCGAAGGTGCGCATGGCTGTATTTACTGCCACACCGGATGTGAAAGCCTTAGAAGATGAGTTAGTACAAGTTCGAAAAGAAAAAGAAGCTGCTGTAACGGCTCAAGATTTTGAGCAAGCAGCAACCCTTCGAGATAGAGAAAAAGAATTAGAATCTGACATTGCATCGAAACAAGAAGATAGCAAAAAAGACAGCGAATCCAAGTTAGTAGTGACAGAATCTGAAATTGCTGCCGTTGTCTCTGAATGGAGTGGTATCCCTGTATCACGAGTGGCAGAAGAAGAATCGCAACGCTTATTGCGCTTGGAAGAAGAATTGCACCAACGTGTAATCGGACAAGATGAAGCTGTCGTCGCTGTATCGAAAGCGGTACGCCGGGCAAGAGCTGGGTTAAAAGATCCAAAACGTCCTATCGGCTCCTTCTTATTCTTAGGACCTACTGGGGTGGGTAAAACAGAATTGGCTAGATCCTTGGCATCTAACTTATTTGGTGATGAAAATGCTATGATTCGTATCGACATGTCAGAGTACATGGAAAAACATGCGGTGAGCCGCTTAGTGGGAGCGCCTCCGGGCTATGTGGGATATGATGAAGGTGGTCAATTAACAGAGGCTGTTCGTCGTCGTCCATACAGTGTGGTTCTCTTTGATGAAGTGGAAAAAGCACATCCAGATTTCTTTAATATCTTATTGCAAGTTCTGGATGATGGCCGTTTGACAGATAACCAAGGCCGTACTGTGGACTTCAGAAATACGGTCATCATTATGACAAGTAACTTAGGGGCTAAGTATTTAAAAGAAGATACAGCCGCTATGGGATTCTTAGCTGCGAAAGGAGAGCAAGAAGCAGGCAAAGACAAAGAGTCGATGAAAAAAGATGTTCTTCAAGCTGTGAAAGCTCACTTCCGCCCAGAGTTCTTGAATCGTATTGACGAGATGATTGTATTCCATGCGTTAGAAACAGAACAATTGGAACGTATCGTGCGCATTTTGTTACAATCTGTGACAACACGATTGCATGAACAAGGAATGGAATTAGAAGTGTCTGACGAAGCGATGAAAAAAATCGTCGCAGAAGGAACCGACTTTGCTATGGGTGCACGACCATTGAAACGTGCTATCCAACGATTTGTAGAAGATCCAATTTCCGATGCCATCCTAGAGGGACGTGCCGGAGAAGGTAAAACACTTCACGTGGTAGTCGAAGGCGATGACATCTCCATTACCGTAAAATAATAGTACATAGTTAAAAGGAGCTGTTCCTTGTTATATAGTTATAACGGGAGCAGCTCTTTTTGATGTTTTTGTAGTATCGGTGTAGGAATATCTCGAAAGGGATGGATGGTATATGATTTGTATCGATAATGACTTATATCTATTTTACAGAACGCAATTTTTAATTTACACTATAGATAGGTATGTTCTTAATTTACGTATGAGGTACAACATGAAAGAGATTATTTTAGTTACATCCTTTGGTTCCACTGTAGACAGTGCGAGAGAGAACCAAATTTTCCCAGTAGTTGATGCAATTCGCAAGGCACATCCGAATCATGAAGTGCGGGTGGCTTTCACATCTCGAATTGTCATTAAACGATTAAAGGATAGAGGCATTGTATTCCAAAATGAAATGGAAGCGATGGAGTCTATTGTAGCGGAAGGGTATGAACGCATTTATGTGCAACCTACACATTTAGTAGGCGGTGCTGAGTTTGATAAACTGCGCAAAAATATTATGGCTTTCAAAGGAGAAGGTTCTGTTAAAGAAATTCTGTTTGGTCGTCCCCTGTTATATTTCATGGGCCAAGAAGAGGAAGTGCCAGATGATTATCAAATCTTAGTGGATCGATTTATCCGCACTCTTGATGTTCCTAGCACAGAAGATCTATTATTAGTAGGTCATGGTGGATTCAATGTGGGAAATGCGTCCTATGCAGTGCTACAATTGAAATTGCAACAAGAAGGGCTACACAATGTATCGATTGCTACATTGGAAAACTTCCCAACTCCAGAAGATGTATTGCAACGTTGGGAACAAGAAAAAGAAACTCATAAAAAAGTACATTTGCATCCATTGTTATTGGTTTGCGGTGACCATGCATTAAATGATTTGTTTGGCGATGAAGAAGATAGCTTACTGTCTGAGTTAACAGAAGCAGGTTATGAAGTAGTATCATATGTAAAAGGTCTTGGAGAATATCCAGAAATTCAAGCCATTTATGCAGAACATTTGGCAGATGCAATGGAAGGTTTATATCAAAAACGTTTATAATCTTAATTATCATAGATACCGATGATAGTAGGTACTACATATACATACATAGGCAATCATGATATACTAAATTAGTTAACGTAGTTTGGGACTGGTGACTTTCACAAGTCCTAGGTAAATAGATAGAAGAGGTGTCCTGATGAAAGGTAAATTATATGGTATTGGTGTAGGTCCTGGTGATTCTGAATTGATGACGGTGAAAGCCGCTCGTATCGTAGGAGAAGCAGACGTTATTATTACACCTAAAACAGAAAAGAAAGATGGCTCTGTAGCATTGCATATTGCAGAACCATATATTCAAGAACATACAGAAATTGTTCCTGTTGTATTCCCTATGGTACTAGATGACAACGAGCAATCCAAAGGTTGGGAAGAAGCGCGCCAAATCATTACGGGCTTATTAGAACAAGGAAAACAAGTGGTATTCTTAACATTGGGAGACCCTATGTTCTACAGCACGTACATGTATGTATATCGCTTGGTAGAGTCCGCTGGATTTGAGATTGAAACAATCCCAGGGGTAACAGCATTCTGTGCTATCGGTTCTCACTTGGGCTATCCAATCGTGGAAAAAGAAGAAGTGTTGGCCATCATTCCAGCTACCGCACCAAAAGAAAAAATTGATGCTGTATTGGCAGTGGCAGATGATGCAGTTATCATGAAAGTGTACAGAAACTTTGCTGAAGTGCAAGATACACTTCGCAAACATGACATGGCAGAAGATGCGGTGATGATTTCTCGTGTAGGCTTGCCAGAAGAAGAAGTATACCGCAATGTGGATGCATTGCCATCAGATACAAAATTAAACTATTTATCTACAATTTTGGCGAAACGTAAAGATCGTTAAGAGGTATTCTATGAACACTGTACAACGACCAAGAATTGTCATTGCAGGCACCCACTCGGGTGTCGGAAAAACAACAATTGTAGCTGGGTTATTAGCAGCTTTGACAGAACAGGGCAAGGCAGTACAGGCATTTAAAGTGGGCCCGGATTATATCGATCCGGGCTTTCATAAAATTGCTAGCCAACGAGAGTGCTACAATTTAGATACATGGCTTGTACCACCCCATAAATTAATTCCTTTCTTTGCAGGTCGCTCAGAAACGGCAGATATTTCCATTATCGAAGGCGTTATGGGTCTCTATGATGGGGGACGTGAGGGCGTTAGCTCCACAGCGCAAGTGGCTAAAGATTTGAATGCACCAGTGGTATTAGTCATCGATTGTAAGGCTATGGGTGAAAGTGCAGCCGCTATTGCAAAAGGATTCCGTGATTATGATCCAGAGGTACAATTTGGTGGGGTTATTTTGAATCGGTTAGGGTCTGATAATCATGAACATATGATTCGGACGGCTATGAAAAAGCTAGGGGTCCCTGTATTGGGCGCTATCCGCCGCGATGAACGGATGCAATCCCCTGAGCGCCACTTAGGATTGACACCGGTGACGGAAATTGATCCCACAGAAGCGATTGCTACCATTCGTGATGCTGTAAAAGTAATGGTTAACTTACAGGCGCTCACAGAATTGGCACAAAGCGCACCAGATTTATCTATAGAAACAGTAGAAGCCGTGGAGTCCGTAGAAAAAAGGGCTCGTATTGGTATTGCTATGGATGAAGCCTTTTCTTTCTACTATCCAGCGAGTTTGGCGGCCTTAGAAGCAGAAGGGGCAGAGTTACATTATTTTAGCCCATTGCAAGATAAGGAGTTACCAGATGTGGATGGGGTGTTCTTCGGCGGTGGATTCCCAGAAATGTTCTTATCGCAATTGGGGAACAATGTGTCTATGCGTGATAGCATTCGCAAGGCAAGCCAAGAGGGTATGCCTATCTATGCAGAATGTGGGGGCCTCATGTATATGACAGAAGCCGTGACGGACTTTGAAGGCAACACATATCCTATGGTTGGCATTGTGCCGGCTACTTGTGAAATGCAACAAACACTACAACGGGTGGGATATGTGAGTGCTACCATGTTAGAGCCGAATATCTTAGGATCTGTGAAAGATTCTTTGCGTGGACACGAGTTCCATTTTTCAACCATGACCCCAACCCGAAGTCCATTTCCATGGGCCTTTGAATTAGTAGGCGGTCGTAAACCAAAAGCCTACCAAGGTGGTTATGCGCATAAAAATATTCTAGCCTCCTATTTGCATATCAATTTCTCTGGTAGTGAAGTGGCTGCAAAACGCTTTGTAGACTCCTGTGAAGCCTATAGTCAACGTAAAGTATAAGTCAGTATGTAGATGAAGTGAAAATTGCAATATGTTCTTGCGTTTTATGCATAATTAAAGTAAAAGAAAAATGTTGACATTTTTTCTGGCTCTGTGTATACTAATATCGTTGACGAGCCGGAGTGGCGGAATGGCAGACGCACTTGACTCAAAATCAAGCGGGTAACACCGTGTGGGTTCAAGTCCCACCTCCGGCACCAACGATTAGCAGATACTGTGTAACAGTATCTGCTTTTTTTATTTTCTTGGTTAAGTTACTTGATGGAGATATTGGGGGATAAACTGGACCAAGAAAGTCTATGAGTAAACGATATAGACTTTCACCAATAAAAGAATTGACCCTGTGAAAAAAATCATATATGATAAACGCAAATCATGATGATAGAAAAGTATCGATAATCATGAATGATCAGAACTGTAGACCATAAGACCTATAAGAATGTGTATAGGCAACATATAGTAGGAGAAAGGAGGTCCCCTAGGTCGGGAAGTTGTAAAAAAGATTTGTGAAAAGTATATACATAGGTATGTATATAAAAATTCTAGTGAGGTATACGATGGAAGAACATCAATATACAATTAATAAGGGAAGTTTTTACAAGGTTCTTTTTTCTACATCATTAATGTTTGCTAGTGAACAGGTGTTGCATCCCCTTACCTTAGATATGGTGACAGGGGCCATTGATTACATGAGTGTTCTTAGTACATCGATGAATGTGGCTATTCTTCGAAATCAATTGAAAGATACTAGCATTGACTATGTGACGGTGAAAGAATATGTACGTCTTATAGATTTGCTAATTCGCAACGAAAACAGCATCAATTATGTGAAAGCCGTGAAGATTGATGAACTATATTTGGAGTCCGTCGAGTTAGTTCGATGCTTATTGCAAGGTGAAGCGAGGATCGAACAACTGAGAGCGCTACAAAGGTCCTATCAATATTGGTCTATGCATCATAGAATGGCGATGACACACAGACATTATCTTCATTGATAGTGCATAAATACCATGCATGCTGGGTAGTGATGACTACTCAGCATGTATTTTTTTATGAAATTACCATGAAGATGGCAGTTCTAATGTAGTTCTTTTTGACTATTGATGTCTAGTAGGCTATAATAATCTAGATACATAGTCTTTAATTGAAACATTCCACATATAAGGAGTTGAGATAGTTGTTAGGTTTTATACAAAAACTATTAGGCAATAAAAATGCAAAAGAAATTAAACGGATTCGATCCATTGTTGAAGAGATTAATGGATTAGAGTCATCATTACTATCCTTGAGCGATACATCTTTGCGTGCAAAGACACAAGAGTTCAAAGATAGATTGGCAAAGGGTGAAACATTAGATGACATTTTACCAGAAGCATTTGCTGTGGTTCGTGAAGCATCCAAACGTGTATTGGGTATGCGTCACTTCGATGTGCAAATGATCGGTGGTATTGTGTTACATCGTGGTAATATCGCAGAAATGCGAACTGGTGAAGGTAAAACATTAGTGGCTACCTTGCCAGTATATTTGAACGCCCTATCTGGTAAAGGTGTGCACGTAGTAACAGTCAACGATTACTTGGCGAAACGTGACAGCGAATGGATGGGTCGTTTATATAATTTTCTAGGTTTATCTACTGGCTTAATCGTAGCGGGCTTGGATTATGACCAACGAAAACAATCCTACGGGGCAGATATTACATATGGTACAAATAATGAGTTTGGTTTTGACTATTTGCGTGACAACATGGTTGTTCATGCAGATCAAATGGTACAACGTCCATTGAACTATGCCATCGTCGATGAAGTGGATTCCATTTTAATCGATGAAGCCCGTACACCACTCATTATTTCTGGTCCAGGGGAACGTTCTACAGAGCGCTATTATGAATTGGCAAAAGTGGTACCACACTTGGTAAAAGATGAAGATTACACAATCGATGAGAAACAAAAAACAATTGCTCCTACAGAAGAGGGGATTGCAAAAGTTGAAAAAATGTTGCACATTGAAAACTTGTATGATTCCTCTAACTTAGAATTGAATCACTTGTTGAGTGCCTCTCTTCGTGCGTATGCCATGATGGAACGGGATAAAGATTATGTTGTAAAAGACGGCGAAGTTGTTATCGTTGATGAATTTACTGGCCGTTTGATGTTTGGTCGTCGTTATTCCGATGGATTACACCAAGCTATTGAGGCAAAAGAAGGTTTACGTGTAGAACGTGAAAGTCAAACTCTAGCATCCATCACATTCCAGAACTATTTCCGTATGTATGAAAAATTGTCTGGTATGACAGGTACAGCAAAAACGGAAGAGCAAGAGTTTAACAATATTTATGGCTTAGAAGTATACGAAATTCCGCCAAATAAAGTGTTGGCACGTGTGGATATGCCAGACTTGATTTTTAAAACAAAAGATGCTAAATATCGTGCCGTTGTTCGGGATGTAGTGGAACGTCATAAAACAGGACAACCAATTCTAGTGGGTACTACCTCCATTACACAATCGGAAATGCTCAGTGATATGCTGACGAAAGCTGGTGTGCCGCACAATGTATTGAATGCAAAACATCATGAACAAGAGGCGGAAATTGTTGCTAATGCAGGTCAGCATGGCATGGTAACAATTGCTACGAATATGGCGGGTCGTGGTACAGATATCTCCTTAGGAGAAGGTGTGGCTGAATTAGGCGGTTTACACATCTTAGGTACAGAGCGACATGAAAGTCGTCGTATCGACAATCAGTTGCGCGGTCGTTCCGGCCGTCAAGGGGACAATGGATCCTCTCAATTCTTCTTATCCTTGGAAGATGATTTGATGCGTATTTTCGGCGCAGATAATATTGCTGGCATGATGGATAAATTAGGTATGGAAGAAGATGAGCCAATTGAACATTCTTTAATCACTAAATCCATCGAACGAGCACAGAAAAAAGTAGAAAATCATAACTTTAATATTCGTAAGTATATCTTGGAATATGATGATGTTATGAATCAACAACGGGAAGTATTATACGGACAACGTCGTTTGATCTTAAATAACCAATCCTTGCGTGAAACGATTTTACATATGGTTGATAACTTGATTATCAACTCTATGAATCAATATGCAGATGAAAAATTATATCCAGAAGAATGGAACTATGAAGGCTTGCTAAAACATTTAGAGATTTACTTCTTAGAACCAGGCATGTTGACAGTAGAGCAAATGGAAGAATTTGGCCGTGCAGAATTGCAAGACCACTTGATCGACATTGCACATAAAGAGTATGAAAAACGTGAATCCTTATTTGGTGAAGCCAATATGCGTGAACTTGAAAAGGCAATCATGCTTAAAGTGGTAGATAGCAAATGGATGGAACATTTAGATGCTATGGATATGTTAAAAGAAGGTATCGGCCTACGCGCATATGGACAAAAAAATCCATTAGTGGAATACAAATTTGAGGCCTATGACATGTTCGAAAATATGAAAGAAGCTATTACGGATGAAACAATTATGTATTTATACCGCATCCAAATTAATGTGGATACAATAGCAGAAGAAGAACCGGTTGATCATCTAGCTGATGCTAAGACCCACCATGAAGACGTGTTGGAACCACAAAACGTAGACTAGACTTTCATGGCCACGCAGCGAGGTGATACATCTCCTGTGCGGCCATTTGTTGTATAGAATGAAAGAAAGAGGTGAATAAATTGTTAGAAGACTTAAAAGGTCCCATCGACAATTTAGAGGAGCGTATTTTTGGAATGAGGGATTCACTTTAACATCGCTCAAAAAGAAGAACGCATACTCACATTAGATATAAAAATGAGCGACCCTGAGTTCTGGAATGACCCAGAAGCAGCTCGTGATATTTCTCAAGAGGCTACACAATTAAAAGATGCCGTAGAGGGATATAAACAACTTGTCACAGATGTTGAAGAAACTAAACTCATGCTAGAAATGGCAATAGACGAAGACGATGTGTCCATGGAAAAAGAATTGACCGCGATGGTCGAAGCATTGACTCAGGAAGTAGAGCATCGTGAAGTGTTGCTCCTATTGAGTGGAGAATATGACAAGAACAATGCCATTTTGACTTTCCATGCGGGTGCTGGTGGCACAGAGGCACAGGACTGGTGCTCTATGCTGATCCGTATGTACTTGAGGTGGGCGGAAAAACAAGGGTATAGTGTATCACTCATGGATGAACAAGTGGGCGATGAGGCTGGTATTAAAAGTGCCACTTTCCTTGTGAAAGGGGAAAATGCCTTTGGCTATATGAAATCTGAAAAAGGGGTTCATCGATTAGTTCGTATTTCGCCTTTTGATTCTGCCGCACGTCGTCATACCTCATTCTGTGCTGTCGATGTAATGCCTGAAATTGATGAAACAGTAGAAATCAATCTAGATATGAAAGATGTTCAAGTCGATACATACCGTGCTAGCGGTGCTGGTGGACAGCACATCAACAAGACTGACTCTGCAGTGCGTATGACCCATATACCAACAGGGATTGTCGTACAATGTCAAAGTGAGCGTTCACAGATTCAAAATAGAGAGCAATGTTTAAAATTATTGCGTGCAAAGTTATTTGAATTAGAATTAGAAAAACAAGCGGAACTAAAAGAACAATTGGGCGGTACCTACCAAGCTATTGAATGGGGTAGCCAAATTCGTTCCTATGTATTCCATCCATACAACATGGTAAAAGACCATCGCACTAGTGTGGAAACAGGCAATGTACAGGCTGTCATGGACGGTAGCTTGGATCAATTTATGGAAGGTTTCTTGAAGAAAGAAGCGAATTTATCAATATAATGGAGTAACAGTGAGAAATTTTCTTGTAAAAACAGTAGTATCTGTATTAGTAGTGGCGGGTATCGTAGTAGGTGGCTCCTCCTTGGTATTACCTACATTAGTCAGTAATCAAGTAGAAGAGCGATTGCAAGGTGCATTACACCCAGAATCACAATCTATGCGCATCGAGTCATCTCCAGGGTTCAAATTAGCTATGGGAGACATCGACTCCTTTCGAGGATATGTAGATGGTGTTACTTTAGGGAAATTAAAAGTACAACGTTTGGCTTTTGATTTGCGCGATATTCAAATCTCTCCGATGGAATTATTCGTGGATCAACGATTACACTTCACTAGCTTTGGACAAGGTCATATTGAAGGCATTATCCATCAAGATGATTTAAAACGATACATTGAACAATATTTATCCAATTCCAGTGCGAAAGGATTAACCATTGAAACTGTGGAAATCTCTGACCGTGGTGTCCTCATGGGGGGACGTATCGATGTAGGTGGGTTCCTTTCTGGCAAGGTGATTATCCAAGGCCGATTGGAAACGGATGGCAATACTTTGTATTTCGCTACTGAAAAGTTGTCCATTGGTGGCGCAACGTTGAACCGCTTATCTAGTGGCGCTGTGAAATCGATTCCTCTCTATGACTTTGGAGAGTTCCCGATTCCCGTTCGCTTGAATCGCGTAGAAACCGGTCGTGAAGAAATTCATGTATTTGTACATCCTGTAGCACAATAGGAGGGCCTATGAAAGTAAAGCAAATCTCTATCTACACGTGGATTTTATTGGCCTTTCTAGGTGTAGGTATTGTGAGCGGCTTGCTACTTGTAAAAGAGCGCCATCATATTGAGGCGCAGCGAGAGCAAATTGAAAATATCATCGACTATGATGGATTATTGCGTGCCAATGCGTATGAAAAGCGATCCTTAACAGATGCCGTAGCATCTGCGAAGGAAGCTGGAATTACAGCCTTGGCTATCTATGATAGAACATTGCAAAAGGAAAAAGATGCAGGACATATTCACATGTATACCTCCAATGATTTGCAACAATTGCAAATAGAAGGTACACAACCGGGTATGACCTATATCGGAACTATTCCGGGCAAAGAAGCCTACTTTCAAGAGGTACAGGAAGATTTAGTGCGCCGGTTAGGCAAGGATAAAGTAACAGTGCTGCAAACATCCTTAGGTCCAATTCTAGGATTGGCATTGCCAAGTGACTCTTTGAAAGATATGAATTTGGGTATTTCCAAATTACAAGCTCAAGAAGTGGTGAACCTCGGATTCCACGTCATTGTGCGCCCTACGAATTATAAAGGGGTGACCGTGGAAGATGTAGATCATGTGTTTACACGCATAGATGGCATCTCCGGTGTGACAGGTATGGTCTTTGTAGGGAAAGAAGCATTAGGCTATCCATTGCATGTGGACCGCACGTTAGAACAGTTGGAAGCGCGTCATATCCCAGTAGTAGGGATTGAGGCAGTGAACCAATTGCAATACTTCCCACAAGCAGGATTCTTGGAAATGGCCAATGCCAATCATTATAAAGTAGGTAGATTGTACACTGTATCGAAAGAAGAAGTGCGCAAATTAACGCCTGCTGAGTTAGTGCAATGGTTCTACATTAGCGACATTGAACGAAATATCCGATACAACTTGTTTCCTTTATATGAACAAGGCGTAGATAATAGAACGGCCTTAGAAACTACATTATTTGTAGCGAAACAAGTGACAGATAAATTAGAAACACGTGGATTTACTACTGGGGAAGCCTCTATTTACCCAGTGTATTCTCCGAATACTTGGTTGCGATTGTTAACGATGACAGGTGTCATTAGCTTGGCTACGTTGACATTGGGACAATTTGTACGTTTACGCAAATTGTACCTATTAGGCCTATTCGCAGTAGGCAGCATTCTTTCTGTAGCTATCTATATGATGACAATAGGCACAAAGATTATGTCTGCTTGGGCATTGGTAGCAGCAATTTCTGCGCCAGTATTGGCCATGACGATGATCTTTGATTGTTGGTCAAAACGCAACCATGCAGGGTTATCCCCATGGAGAAGCACTATTGAGTCTGTCGTGTATTTAGTGGTAGCTGCTTTGATTGCAGCTGTGGGCGGCATCAGTATCGCAGCCATGTTAGGTAGCACTCAGTTTTTTATGGAATTTGCTTTATTCCATGGCGTGAAATTAACCTTTGTGGCGCCAGTCATATTAACAGCTATAGCCTACTTACAACGCTTTCCAATTTGGAAAGGCAGAACCATTTCTTCTGTGAAAGATGTGAAATCGTTCATTACAGAATTTGTACAAATTGATATCAAAGTATATAGCCTATTAATCGTAGGTGCTTTAGCGGTGGTAGCCTATGTCTTTGTAGGACGTAGCGGTCATACAGCAGGTGTACCAGTTCCATCTTGGGAGCTAGCGTTACGTAGATTTTTGGAAAATACTATGTATGCACGACCACGTGAAAAAGAATTTTTAATCGGTCATCCAGCATTTATGCTAGCGGCCTATGCCGTAGGACGTCGGATTCCGATGGTATTGCACTTTGCCTTATCCGTGGGTGCTGTTATCGGTATCGCATCCATGGTAGAAACATTCTGCCACTTGCGCACACCAGTGTACATGTCCATCGCCCGTGGCTATGATGGATTACTCTTAGGTATCGTCATCGGCTTAGTAGCGATTATAGGAGTACGATTCATAGGCTATGGCATTCGTTGGTTCCAAGGACGAGGTGAAAGCCATGTGTAAGATCCTCATTTCCGGCTATTATGGATTCGGTAATGCCGGAGATGAAGCTTTATTGAGTTCTATCTTGCAGGCATTGCTGGAATTAGAACCTCAGGCGGAGATTACGGTCATCTCTGGGAATCCCCGGGAAACGATGGAGACGCATAAGGTGAAAGCTATTGGTCGCTTTGCTATGTGGAACATATATCAAACGCTCCTAGACTGCGATATGCTTATCAGTGGCGGTGGCAGTTTGTTACAAGATGTAACAAGTGCTCGCAGCTTATATTATTATTTGAGTATTATCGCTTTAGCGAATACATTGGGAAAACGAGTGATGATTTATGCCCAAGGCATTGGACCTTTGCGTAAACCTTTGGCTCGTACCACAGTGGGTCACGTGTTGAATCGAGTGTCCCAGATTACCGTACGGGATCATGCCTCAAAAGAAGAGCTACTTTCACTAGGCATCCATGATGTGCCAATTACAGTGACTGCTGATGCAGTGCTAGGTATGCACCCAGTGGATACCACAATGGGGCGTACGATGTTAGAGTCCTATGGGGTGACTATGGACCGACCAATTGTGGGAGTATCTGTACGGTCTTGGAAAGATTGCATAGACTATCAACGAACATTGGCAGAGGCTCTCGACCAAATCCAGATCACTAAGGATGTGCAGATTGTATTCATTCCTATGCAACATCGGGAAGATACGATGGAAGCAGAAACCATCGCTAAACTGATGAGAACAAAGTCCACAGTCTTAGCTGATTCGTATAGTACTACAGAGTTACTAGCGCTCAGCGGTTCTGTAGATGTCATGATAGGTGTGCGACTCCATGCATTAGTATTTAGTGCCTTAATGGAAACACCTTGCTTGGGGATCTCCTATGATCCTAAAATTTTAAACTTTCTTCATATGATTGGTGAACAAC
>CAUQLO010000039.1:0-17170 GCA_963518725.1 uncultured Veillonella sp.
ACCTAACCACTGTATCAGTTTGCGGAGGAATATGTCGTGCTCTTCCCTTTATCTATATCAGCTAGCAACGCCACAGGCTACATAGCGATACAAGAGACGTCTTATTCTGGTTGAATTGTAAAGGACAAGCTAGAGAAGTATTTAGTTTGTTCCCCTTTTGTTTCAGTTGGGAATGCTACTTCTACGCCAACTACGTTCACGCCGTTAGCAGCTACTGTAACTGTTGCTTTACCTTGAGCGTCAGCTTGGCTTTCATTAGTCAAGTCGTTAAGAACGTCTTTGATCAATGGAGCGTTAGCATAAGGCATGCCATCTTTGAATACTTGGATTTCATAAGTGTCGCCTTTGCGCAATGTCAATGGGTTAACACTTGGAACGATTTCGATTGGCATATTCAAACGTTCAGGTTTTGCTGCTGCATTCCAGTAGTTTACATTGTATTTTACTGCATGAGTAGATTTTACCGCATTTGGTACATCTTTCATCATAGCTTTATGCATTTTACCGTCTTTATCTTTTGTAAAGTAACCATAGTCAAATGTAGTTGCTGTTGTGCCTAACATTTCATTTTTTTCGATAGTTACATTGTGTTCATGAGGAATCACTTTCAAGTCCATTGGATTGTAAGCTACGTCATAAGCTTCAAAGCTTTTTACCATGGATGGTTCGTATGCGTTATCTACAGGACCTTCACCTAATACTAATGTTGGTTGATCAATACGTTCTGCAAACCACACACCATGTGCAGAAGCGTTTGCGCCCACAGAAACTGCTCCTACTAATGCTAATGCAAGAATTGCTAACTTACTTTTTTTCATTTGGATACCCTCCTATATGAAATATAATACTATAATACTTATATTCTACACGGTTTGACGAGCACAAGCAATAACTATTTTCAATTATGAATTATTGCTATAATGGACCCTTCTTTAGTACTTTAAATCATTATAGAGAATCGTTTACATTACAAAACAAGTCGGACGATACTTTCAAACAGTCCTAATATGACCGCGAACACAGGTCGTATGATGGCGCCTAAGAATCCAAATTGCCCCAATACCAAAATGCCGATAAAGAACCATAGCTGAGCCCCTAAGAGTTTCTCCTGCCATGCTAATGGCAAATACTGCAAGACTACGTAGAACCCGATAAATCCTGGCACTGGCAACATGTTAAAGACCCCAAAGCCGATGCTCAACGTTACGATGTAGGACATGACCATCTGCAATCCCGTGCTGATATTTCCCATTTGCATAGCTACGGACATGCCCATGTAAGCAAGGAATGCCACCAAAATATTGGCACCCAATCCGGCCAAGGCAATTTGCACCATCGCCGTCCGAGGGTTTTTAAAATTATAGGGAGAAAAAGGAATGGGCTTGCTCCATCCCACGCTGGCAATGAGCATCACCAGCACACCTAACAGATCCAAGTGCACGAAGGGATTAATCGTATCCCGTCCCCACTGTCTCGGTGTCAAATCGCCTAATCGAATGGCCATCTTCGCTTGCGCGTAGTTAAATATTGATATAGCAATGGCGATGGCTGGTAGCATCGCTATATAGTGAATCATATCTTTCATAGGTATCTCCTTAACATATACTGACCTTACTATTATACACGATATATCGCCTATCTATACAGTATCTTTCTTTCACAGTTCTGAAAAGTTTCCCCTCAGTGCTACCTACTCCTAACAGTGAGTGGACAAGTTCCATTTTGTTTTGCATACTGAAAGTACAAACTATTCTCAGAGGAGGTCATTATGAAGGAACATCGAAAACAATACACTATCCCCATCCCTTACGAAGTTCTCTATCATTTATATGTACACCAAGGTCTCACTACTAAAGACATCGCTCATCAATTCCATTGCAGTCAAAGCACAATTTGCCAACGCTTACACGATTATCATATAGGGACTCAGTCGAAACACATTGCCATTCCTAAGGAGGCCCTCCTTCATGACTACGCCGAGGGCAAGTCCGTCACTGCATTGGCTGAGCAGTACCAAGTATCACCTCGAACGATTTACAATCGTCTTCGCCAGTGGCAGGTGCGCCCCACTGTGAAAGCTCCAACGCCCCCTACGCTCCCCATTACGCATATCCTAGAAGCCTATGAAAAGGGATCTAGCGCTACGGCTATTGCCAAAGAACTTCACGTGTCTCCTTCCACGATTATCCACCTCTTACAAATGAATCATGTCCCCTTGCGAAATAGTACCAAACGCATTCTATTACCTATCGACGATATTTGCCACCTCTATACAAGAAATGGTCTATCTACTACACAAATTTCACACATCTACCAAGTCAAGCCCTCTACCATTGCCTCTCGATTGCGTGAACGAGGCATTACTTTACGGGGCAACAAGGAAGAGTTACCCATGTATGCCATCATAGCTGCCTATCAACAGGGAACCCCTCTGCAAGTATTGGCTGAGACATACCACACCAAGTATCACACTATCCGAAATATGCTCATTCGCAACGGTGTGTATCGAAAAGCACGGCGCATTCGAGATTGCACCTATGATATTCAAGCCTTACATCTAACAGAGCGTTTATCCGTAGCAGACATCGCTACTCGGTATGCTTGCCACCCAGAAACGATACGGCGTATTATCAAAGATGCTAAGAAAAAGAACAAATCTGCTCACTCCTATCCTTGCTAGGACTAGAAAAGTAACGTATACTAAAAGAAAGTATATGTCATTTTAAAAGGAGTGTATCATGGAATATATCATTGCTTTGCTGCCCTATTTCTTAATTGGTATTATCGCAGCACTTATCTCTCGGTATACGGGGATTGCCATTTCCTTCTTAGTGGTCCCAACCCTATTGTATTGGGGCGCTAGTCCCATAGAGGTCGTATCCTTTATGTTAACTTTTACTCTATACAACACATTCACCTTGGAAACACAAGATGTGCGCTTAGATTTTAAAGAGTTAACATTCTTCCCTGGTTGGAAATTGGTTATCCCTCTCGTAGTATCCTTTGGGTTAAGTCTTGTATCTCCACATCTATCGATTGGGCTCTTTATTGCCTTCTTTATTCTAGAACTAGGGGCCTCTTTGTACAAACGCTTGCCTAAAGCAGAGCAACCCACATTAAAACAGCTTGGTATTTCTTCTACTATCGCTGTTTTATGGACGATCATTGGCGTGTTGAATTACCGTTATATTCCTGAAAACTGGTTCTTCCTATTCGTAGGGATTGCTATGTTAGGACTCACTTGGTTTGCCTACTATGCAGGGGCTAACCGCTATGCCTTCAAACAATCTTGGACTGCCATCTGGCCTTCCTTCTCTCTATTGTTAGGCTTATTCGGCTTAGAGATTTCTTCTTATATTCATGGCATGCGCCGCAGTTTCTCCTCTCCATTTGATAAAATGGTACCTATGATTACTGTAGTAGGAGCCTTTGCTGGTACCATGACATTATTCGTCATTGAAAACCAATTCTCCATCGCTTCTCTCATCGCTGCAGTCGGCTGTGCTTTTGGACTTCGCATGTTCGGATCTTACGAGTTTACAAAATCGGGTAAGTTCTCTTGGTTAATCATCGGTCTTACTGTACTCATCGTGCTTTGCTTATTCTTGGTCAGCCCTGTACCAGTAGGTATGGATACCACCAACGAACTATTACAAGCACCGATTGCTAAATAAATATCTATAATACATAAAAAAGGAAAGTTGATGCGATTGCATCAACTTTCCTCTTTTTTTATAGTCTACCCTTGTGGAAAGGCTCCCACATACTCCCACACGCTCATATCTGGTAAATGACTTTGTACATACATAGTTTGTAATGTATCCATACACCATGGTATGGTCACATCCTTCTTCACATACATATAGTTATGACCATCTTTCGACAGGGCAATTTCTAAATTTAATTTGTCTGGATGGTCTTCATCCATAATGGCTTGTACAAAGTGGCAGTTTTCTTTCGGTATATCCCAAAACAAAGTAAAGAACACACGTTCATCTGCTACAATTTGGTGTAACACCGTCTCTACATCGTTCCAAGTCCCTTGGTCGTAGGTCTCTTCATCAGTGATTAAACGAAACATTATGCCTCTCCTTGTTCGATACGGATCACATCGCCAATGCGGTTACATAGTTCATCCAATTGGTCTTGGTCTGGACCTTCTGCCATAACCCGAATCAATGGTTCTGTGCCGGATGGACGTACCAAGATACGGCCATTGCCATTTAACTCTCTTTCCGCTTCACTGATCGCATCTTGGATAGATGAATTGCTTTCCCAACCTGCTTTCGTAAGCACTCGTACATTCACCAGCAATTGTGGATATTTAGTCATTAGTCCTGCTAATTCAGACAAGGATTTTCCTTTTTCTTTCATAATCGACAAGGTTTGCACCGCCGTTAATAGGCCGTCTCCTGTGCTGTTATAATCTAGGAAAATAACATGACCTGATTGCTCACCACCAATGGAATAGCCGTCAGCTAGCATTTTTTCTAGTACATACCGATCCCCTACAGCTGTGCTGCAAGTTTGCATGCCCAACTCTTTGGCCGCCTTGTGAAAGCCGATATTACTCATCACAGTACCTACGATCATATTGTGTTTCAGTTTACCTTGTTCTTTCAAATGCAAGCCACAGAGCAACATGATTTGGTCACCGTCTAACACTTGACCTTTTTCATCCACCATCAAGCAACGGTCTGCATCGCCATCATTGGCAATCCCCACTTGTGCCCCTTCACGAAGCACCGCCTCTTGCAAGCCTTCTAAATGAGTAGACCCTGCATTATCATTAATGTTCGTACCTGTTGGCTCTACATTGATAGCCACTACATCAGCACCCAATTGGCGAAGGATTTCAGGACCCACATAGGACGCTGCCCCATGAGCGCCGTCATAGACAACTTTCAGCCCTGTTAAAGCATCACTCGTGGACACAACAAATGCCACATATTCGTTCACCCATTCTTGGTGATACGTAATGCATCCAATATCTCCATCTGTAGGACGTGGCAAGCAATCATCAGCACTTTCAGTACATAGTTTTTCAATTTCATCTTCTACAGCATCTGGCAACTTAAATCCGTTGCCATCAAAAAATTTGATGCCATTGTCTGGATACGGATTGTGGGATGCAGAGATCACCACGCCTGCAGTACAGCCTTTTTGGCGCACTAAGTAGGCAATGGCAGGTGTCGGCGCCTCGCCTAAAATAATAACGTCCCCACCGACGGCGCAAATACCGGATGCCAAAGCGTTCTCAAGCATGCCCCCAGAAATACGTGTATCGCGACCAATTAAAAAGGTAGGTCGCTCCATGGATTGACCGAAATAGGAAGCCGCTGCACGGCCCAAATGGTAAGCCAATTCTGGCGTTAAAAATTCATTGACTAAGCCACGTACCCCATCGGTACCAAATAATCTACTCATGGCTCTCTCCTTTCAAAGGACTGTATCTATTCATAATCATAATCGCTGTTTCTGCACCATCTAAGGCAGCACTCATAATACCGCCTGCATAGCCTGCCCCTTCACCGATAGGATAGATTCCCTTAGTAGAGCAAGATAGGCGCTGTTCATCTCGCAGGATGCGAAGCGGTGATGATGTCCGTGTTTCTACACCGGTCATACACACATGGTCCGCATCAAAGCCTTGGATGCGACGACCAAAATAAGGCAGTGCATCTGCCAATGTATTCGTCACATACTCCGGTAAGCATTCCCGCATATCTGCTGGTGTCACACCTGGTTCATAGCTGTAGGCCTTATGCTGTACATCATTCGTGTTCGTACGGCCCAAGAAATGCCCCACCGTTTGAATCGGTGCATGGTAATTACTGCCACCCACGATGAAAGCTCGTTCTTCCCATTGTCGCTGAAAGTCCACCCCCGCTAATGGATGAGTTCCAAAATCTTGAGGCCCTACTGTAACCACCAAGGCACTATTAGCGATACCGCTGTCACGAGCATACAAGCTCATGCCATTTGTCACAACGCCCCCTGTTTCGGAAGCACTAGCCACTACTTGTCCCCCTGGGCACATGCAGAAGCTATAGCAAGAGCGGTCTGCCTCTTTATCATGGTATACCAAGGAATATTCCGCCGCACCTAAGCCAATATCTGCTGGGTGCACACCATATTGTGAGGTATCGATCACATCTTGTTCATGTTCAATGCGAACGCCGATGGCAAAAGATTTACCTTCCATCTGCACCCCTCGATCATAGAGCATGCGATACGTATCACGAGCGCTATGGCCTACACCGAGCATGACGATATCCGCTGGGATTCGTTCTATATCATTGATGACAATACCGGTCACCACTTGATTTTTTACTTCTATATCTGTTACTTGGGCACCGAAGCGGACTTCACCGCCCCAAGCAATGATTTGCTGGCGCATGGCTTTCACCATGTGGCGCAAAATATCGGTTCCCACATGAGGTTTATGTTTATAAAGGATTTCCTCTGGGGCCCCAAATTCTACGAAATACGTAGCAATCTCGTGCAATCTTGGATGGGTCACACGAGTGGTCAATTTACCATCCGAAAAGGTACCCGCTCCGCCTTCGCCGAATTGTACATTCGATTCTGATTTAAAAATGCCCTCTTTCCAAAATTGTTCTACATCCAAAGTACGTTGGTCCACATCTTGACCCCGTTCTAAGACGATAGGGCGATACCCTTCACGGGCTAAGTAAAAGGCAGCCAGCATCCCCGCTGGTCCAAAGCCCACCACGATAGGACGATGCTCCATAGGCTGTCCGCCTTGCACAATCGGTTCTGGTAGTTCTGGTTCCATGACAGAAATGTCTTTGAAGCGGCTCAATTTTTTAGCCAATGGTCCTTCATTAGCCACTTCTAGGAATAAAGTATATACAAAGGTAATATGCGGTTTCTTTCTGGCATCCACGGAGCGACGCACTACATGGATAGCTCGGATTTGATCTCGCAATGGGGTATATTTTTTTATCAATAATTCTTCTAATCGGTCCGCATCTTGCACAGGGATTCGAAAATTTATAATACGTAACATCACACTCTCCTACAATTGCGGTTCAATTTCTACTTTCACCACTACCCGCTCTGTGGTCGTCGTCACGCCTTCTGGCAAGACTAAGCTATAGCCACCGGTAAAACTGTTAGTCGCTCCATGCACCGGGATATCGATGGTTTTCACCCCATCCACTCCGTTCAGAAGTGATTCTTTCCCGATAATGGTCAACTCTTTTGGCTCTACTACGACACGTTTCACCGTATAGCCCACTGGTACTGAGCCCACTAGGTTTGGTTGCACTGGCACTTTTTTCTCCATCCGAATCCGTTCTAATTCGTATTGGATTTGCGCCGCTTTTGGTGTAATCGTCACACCTTCCACCACATTGCCTGCACCGTCTACAGCTAGGATATCTCCTACTTCCGTGAAACTTTCACGGTGTTTATCGAGATTGATGCGAATCACCGCATAGGCCGCTTTGCTCACCATATGTGCCGGTCCGGAAATCGTCACACTAGTTGGCATAATTTTAGATTCTTTGATAGCGATATCGTTGGGCACGGTCCCCAATGGTTGCACTTGTACTTGCAATTCTTTCACCATGTATTCGTCCACTGTGACAGTGACGTTTTCTGGGGTCATGCTGTCGATGAAAGTCCCCGTAGGGGCCGTGAAATTAATGGCTACATTTTCCTGACCTACACGAGCATCTTTCATGTTCACATAGGCTTTTAGTACGGATGGATTAATGTCAAAGATGGCATTGCGCGGTCCTCGTAAGTGAACACGCACTTCGCTCGGCACACCTTCCACCAAATAATTTTGATCCAAGTTCTGTACTTGTACGGGCACGGTGTAGGTCATTTCGATGACAGGGTTTTGGTCCTTCATCACGTAGACCCACATGCCAATGGCACAGAATAGGCACAATAATTTTGTCCCCCAATTATGTTTGAGTCCAGATATCCAATGCATCATTTCGGTTCACCTCGCTTAATTTTAAGTAAGGAGCTCACCGCACTTGGTGTTGGCTCTAACAATGATAGCATAATGGTGCGCAACGTATCTTCTGATACGCCTCGGTGAATTTGTCCGCCTAAGGCATAGGAGATTTGTCCTGTTTCCTCGCTGACCACGACCACCAAAGCATCGCTCTCTTCACTTTGCCCCAGAGCAGAGCGATGACGCGTACCTAGTTCTTTGCTGACGTCTCGATTTTGGCTCACTGGCAATAAGCTTGCCGCCGTTTCAATTCTACCGTTCCGAATGATAACAGCTCCATCGTGAAGTGGAGATTTCGGATAGAATAGATTCATCAACAATTCACTAGTTACTAAACCGTCAATCCGTGTGCCTTGCATGGACAATACGTCTAGTTTCATCTTCCGTTCGAAAACCATGAGAGCTCCGATTTTACGGCGCGACATGCTACGACAGGCAATGATGACTTCTTTCACAATGGATGTCAATTCCTCTTTGGACACTTTTGTGCGAGAGGAAAAGAACCCTGTGCCGCTACCTAATTGTTCCAATATACGGCGTAGTTCCGGTTGGAACACGATCGGCAAGGCGATCATAAGGACTGCCACGCTCTGTTGCATCATCCAACTAATCACATGGAGTCCCATGAAATGGGCTAGGATATTAAACAGTAAAAGAACCAGTAAACCTTTTAATAGGCCCAAAGCTCTTGTATTTTTTACGAGTCGATATAAGTAATAAAATAGAGTGGCTACAAATAGAATATCCACGATATCTAGGAATCGCAACGTTTCTAATGTAGTTTGTAATTGAAACAACATAGAATTGGTCCTATCCTTTCTAATACAAATGAGGGTACAGGCTTGTGCCTATACCCTTTTATTGTATCCTATATTGGTATTTTTTTCTAGTAAACGAATGGGTTATACCGAGTATGTTTCGATGAGTACATCCATATTGCCACCGCACACCATGCCTTCTTTGACGGCTACATCGTCGTTTAAGTCCACATAGATGCGACGGAATCGTTCTTGTTTTTGCAGGGCATCCACTGCGCTGAGACGAATTTCGTTTTCTGCTCGACCGCCCCCAATGGTGCCAAATATGCTGCCGTCTGCATGGACGATCATGGTAGTCCCTGCCTTGCGTGGCGTGGAGCCATGGGTCTGCAAAATGGTGGTGACTGCTAATGTTTCTTGCTTATGCTGTTGTAAATACTCAACAAACTCATACTTCATGGGTGTACCTCGTATTCGATAAAAAACTGCCTTGTTTATGTCGCTGTACTGCTAAATATTCTGCCACAATGGAGAGGGCAATTTCTTCTGGTGTTTGTGCCCCTAGGTCGAGACCGATAGGAGCGTAGACCATAGCCAGTTCTTCCTCTGTCCATCCTTCTGCTTTCAGCACTTCAAAAGCGTGGTAGATGCGTTTATGACTGCCCATAACCCCTACATAGGTAGGCAATACGTGTCGTACTTGATGCAAGCAGAGACTGTCGAACTCATGGGCTCTGGTAACCACGATAATGCCCGTATAGGCAGATAGGGATACCTTGCTTTGTAATTCTTCAAACGGTACGTGGATTAAATGAACTCGTTCATCAAAAAAATGGGGCTCTAAATATTCCGGTCGGTCATCTACGACGGTGACACCACAGCCGATAAACAAGAATTGATTTGCTACGCAGCGACTGACGTGGCCAGCACCTAAGATTAAGATTTCTGGATCTTTTTCCACCGGTTGCAAGAAACACTCCATATCTTCCACAGTGAATAACTGCGGCTCTAATTTCGTAGGCATAGTGAATCCTTCGATACCGGTGCCGTATACTACATCTCCAGACCCATCGTACATGACCTTATCCCCTTGTCGCTCCCCAGATAATATGGTAACGATCAAGGATTGCTCATCGTTTGTCATTCGCTCTTGTACTACATCGATTAGATTCAACATATTACTCCTTTATCTGTTCATATTCCCAAGCGGTAATGGCTTCCACCACACCGCCTCCCACAGCTAATGCTTTATCTGAAATCGTGATACAATGCCTTTCTTCACATCGCGCGTCAATATCCGCTAATTTGCATCCTTTCGGCACAAGAATCCCCGATGCCAACACGCCTCGCAAGATACCTGTAATCTTCGCCCGCACAGGGGTGTCCCCTACATAGCCAATGATGGCACCCGCTTCAAGGGAGTCCCCAATATGACATTTCGCCACAAATAGACCTTCCTCTGGGGCATGCATAACCCGCTCATGGGTGTAGCCGCCTACATTGCCTGGTATGCCCGTATTCGGCAAAGCACTCCCTTCGTAAATGCAACGTCCCAAGGTATGTCCACGCATAGTTTCTACCACCACATGTACATCTTTGCCCGCTACAAATCCAGGACCACAGCCAATGACTAAGGCTGCATCACTCTTCGTTGTGCCTATATTGCGTTTCGCCAAGATCGCATCGACCACGATGGTCGGCTGCAAGGTGGCAAGCACCGTTTCGTAGGGTTCTGTCACCACCGGTATGGCCTCTCTTGTAGCGAGCAAAGCCGACACCTCTGACAGATTAACGTGACGTGAGCGTAATCGTTCCAAAATCATTTCTCCTCGGTGCACCGCATTACCGTACGACACTTCTCGGCGAATCATAGTAGGAATGGCAATTTCATTCACCACTACCCGATAGCCTGCGCGCCACAAGCGATAAATCGCTCCCGATGCGATATCGCCACCACTACGTATGAGAACAATTGGTTTCATATGCTTCTCCTTTACCTACGATACGTTCATAGTCTTCCTTGGTATCTATATCACTTCCACTATGGATCCGTCGCTCTCGATCGAGCCATAGATGCTGCACATAGGGTTTCCCTTCGCCTTTCAGAATGATTCGGCCTCCTTGGTCTCCCTCAATGCAGCACAGCGCTTGTGCCCAATGACGACCAAATAGAACGGGGTTGCCCACCTCTTTCTGGGGTCCATAGAGAGGCTGTACAATCGCCTTTTCTGAGCCTATCTCTGTGAAAGTATCACACAGCGCCTTTATCACCGTTGGCTCTAACAAGGGCTGGTCGATGACACCGCAGAGAATCCCTGTTAAACGAGTACTCTGTTCCGCTTCCCAACCTAGTAAAGCTTCCACTCCCAAACGAATGGACGTCCCTTGTCCCAGTTCAGGCTGTTCATTGGGGACAGGTATAGCCCCAGCTTGTATGACTAGGTCCTCTATCCCCATTGTGGGGTCCATGACCACCTCCATTGTGGAATCAACGACCTTCGCCATTCGAGGATCAACAACCACCGCCATTCGAGGATCAATAACTACCGCCAGTGGATGCAGTTTCCTGTAATTTTGAAGGGCAATGCCGACTAGTGGCTGGCCGTTAAAGGTCAGCCATTGTTTCGGCTGCCCCATCCGCTTCGACTGACCAGCAGCTAATAACACACAACCGATTGCCATGGTCGCACCTCTCGTATGTAACATGTATCTCTGTATCCATCGGCGAGCACCACATAGAGGAAAGGGAACTCCTTCAACTCCGCGAGCAACTCATCCACGAGGGCTCCCTCTGCCTGGTCATAGCCCGTACAAAACAGAACTCGTTCCCCTCTTGCATATTGGAACATCCCCTGGTCATGGGCTAATAGGCGTGCTACACGGTGTGGCGTGATGTGGTCACCTTCTGAAAGTCCCATTACCTCTGCTACCTTATGTAATCGATGGACATAGGTGCCTTCCAGTAGCTTCCCCAAGATTTGTAAATTCAATACACCGATAGTCATCACCGTCTCTTGAGGAATGACCGGTTCGTGAAGTTCTGGCGCTTTCAGCCATTTCTTTTTCGCCCCATCTGCCTCGGACAGAATCATCCAGTCCGGATGATCTACTTCCAATCTGTCTAGCACCTCTGGTGAAAGTCCCAGTACTTTATGACCTGCCAAGGACTGGAACCAAGCGCCGATGCGACCTGATTCCATACGGTCTAATATATATCGCTCTCCCAGCTCGTAGTCATCTCCATACCAAGGTTCCCAGGGAGCCACTTGTTGTGATCCCATCTTGGTGGTTGTTGTGACCATCACAGGAAGACCTTTCACAAGTCCTTGTTCTGCTAACCTAGATACTACGGTCGTCTTGCCACCAGCGCCGACTACAGAAATAATCCCTGGTCGGACCAATCGTTCCCAATGCACTGCATCTATTTTCATGCTACTCCTTTTACTTAGAGACTTATCGTTTTTTCATCGCTGTATATACACGTTCTGGAATCATTGGCAAGCTCGTTACCTCTGCGCCAGTTGCGTTGAAAATCGCTCCTTGAATCGCTGGGGACGATGTATTAATCACCACTTCCCCAATGGATTTAATGCCGTATGCACCAGATGGTTCATAGGATTCCACAAAGCCTACATGAATATTGCCTGTGTCTAAGCGACTTGGAATTTTATAATGCATAAAGTTATTCGTTTCTAACACGCCACGAGACGAGTAGCGAACCTCTTCATAGAGGGCCATGCCGATGCCTTGGACGATACCGCCTTCGGCTTGGACTTGTGCCAAGTTGCGGTTTACAATGGTACCGCAATCGACAACGCCAAAGTATTCTTGAGGAATGACTTTACCTGTTTCGAGGTCTACTTTCACCTCTGCAATGCCCACCATGAAAGGCGGTGGCGATGTTTCGCTACCCCAAGTGGCAACGCCGATGAGCTGTTGTGCCTGTGCACCGGACACAAGTAATGGTGCTAATTCAGCGGTAGTCATTCGTTTTGACCCATCCTCAGTCCACACCTGTTCCCCGTCAAAAGTCAACAAGGATTCTTCTACGCCTAAGCGACGGGCAAATTCCTCTACCATCTTCGCTTTCAAATCTTCGGCGGCAAGCTTCGTCGCCGTTCCCGTTACATAGGTCGTACTAGACGCATAAGAGCCTGGATCAAAGGGTACCACGTCCGTATCTGCTTCGTAGACGCCCATCATTTCCATGGGGCATCCCAATGTTTCGCAGGCAATTTGCGCCAATACCGTATTCGACCCTTGGCCCATGTCAGTGGATCCTGTGAACAACATATAGGTCCCATCATCGAGAAGGCGAATTTCCACAGTAGCGCAGTCTACGTTAGCTACACCGGAGCCTTGGAAAGCAAATGCCACACCGAGGCCCCCTACGTATCTATCATCAATTTTCCAAGATTTAGGACGATGGTCCCAATTGGACATGTCTTTCGCTTTTTGCACAGCTTCACGCAATAAGCCAGATTCTAAGATTTCTCCTGGATGAAAAGATTGCGCCGTTTCTCCTACGTTGATTAAGTTTTTCAAACGCAATTCAATTTCGTCCATCCCCATTTTCTTCGCTAATTTAGTAATAGCACACTCCAACGGCCACAAGGCTTCCGTCGCACCATACCCACGGAAAGCTCCCCCTGCCATATGGTTGGTGTACACCATATTGGATTCATAGCGGATGGCTTTCGTCTTATTATAGAGTGGCAAGGATTTATGCTCCCCTGCGGTGAACGTTGTAAACGCATGACTACCATAAGCGCCAGCATCGGACACAGCCACCATGTCGATGACTTGAATGATACCATCTTTTGTAGCCCCAATGCGCACGTTCCAGTCCCTAGCATGACGACTTGTAGAGCAGTTATTGGCTTCATGACGATCGTAAACGAGGTAGGATGGTTTCTTTAATGCCCATGTCACAAAGGCTGGGAACAGCTCGGTACAGCCTGTTTGTTTCGAACCAAATCCACCGCCGATACGAGGTTTCACCACCCGAATTTGAGACGCAGAAATGCCCAAAGCTCGCGCTGCATGGCGACGAATATGGAATGGCACTTGCGTGGAACTGGTCAACACAAGACGATTAAATTGATCGATAGTGGCAAAGGTTCTAAATGTTTCCATGGCGGACTGCAAGGTAGCTTGGTCAAAGTACGATTCTTCCACCACATAGTCGCACTTAGCCAATTCTCCTTCTAAGTCTCCCACGACGTGGCTATAGGAGCAAGCGATGTTTCGTTTCGGGTCTCCCCCCATTGGAAAGTGATAGAACAAGTCCTCTTCTGGATGGACTACGCTTGGATTATCGATGGCTGTATGAATGTCTAACACGGGATTGTAGATTTCGTATTTCACCTTGATGAGAGGCATCGCTTTCAAAGCAGTGCGCTCATCTACTGCCACCACTAGCGCCACCTCATCCCCTACATAGCGAACGATTTGGTCTAGAATTAACATATCGTATGGAGATGGTTCCGGATAGCTTTGTCCCGCTAGGGTAAACCGTGTTTTCGGCACGTCTTTATACGTATAAATGGCCTCCACACCTGGCACTTTCATAGCTGCCTCAATGTTGATATCTACGATTTTAGCGAATGCATGAGGGCTGCGCAACACCTTGATACAGAGGGCATTTGATGGAATAAAATCTTCCGTATAGGCCGCTTTTCCGCTCAAAATCGTGGCGGCATCTCGTTTTTTATAGCTTTTACCTAAATGTTTCATCCTTTGATGCCTCCTAAGTATTTTCGGATGCCTCGCATATGCGATTCATAGCCGGTACAACGACATAGATTGTTGTTCAAATAGTGGCGGATTTCGTCGTCCGTCGCCTGTGGATGTTTGCGACCCAAGGCGATAGCGCTCATCATCATGCCCGTTGTACAATATCCGCATTGATCGGCGCCCTCTTCTGCGAGACAATCCGCCAAGACTGTTGCTTCCTCAGCGACCCCTTCCAAGGTGGTAATCTCGTGACCTGTAACTCTGAAAGTAGGGTACGCACATGACAAAATAGGGTCTCCATCTACCCACACAGTACAAAGGCCGCAATTTGTTGTATCGCAGCCACAACGAACGCTATAAAAACCTAATTTACGCAATGTTTCCAATAGCATTTCATCGGTTTCAATCACAATATTACGCTTCACGCCATTCACTTGAATTGCTATTTCCATCGTGTCACCTCTTTGACTAATCGTCTTACCATATTTTTTGCCATGTCTAGGCGATACTCTGCACTAGCATGGGAGTTTGTTTGAAAGGATACATCTTCTACGATGGATTCTATGGCCTCTTCTAATCCGTCCATGCCCTTTGCGTTCAAAATTTCGCAACACCCTTTCGCACGAATCGGTTTTCCTGGACGGCCACCAATGAAGACGGAGTAACCACTTTCATCGAAACGAGCAGATCCCGTTAAGAAGGGAAAGTCCGACGTAGATTTACGCAACGCTTCAATGGCTACACCAGCCTTTTGTTTAGGGATGATGATTTCCAACAACAAATCGCGCTTTCCATAGGACAAATAGTCCTCTACGGACATACGTCCCCCTTCGAAGACTTTCACCTCTGCTTGTAATGCTAACAAGGCTGGAAGAATATCGGAAAAGCCGAATCGCGCCGCCACCGATCCCCCCATGGTTGCCATGGAGCGGAACTGAACGCCTAATATATCTACCACCGATTGTGGGAGTACGCCCCCGCAAAAGGTTTGGAATGGTTCATAGACCTCCACATCGCGCTGTGTTGCCATGGCACCGATGCGAAACTCTGTTTCTTCTTCTGTAATGTATCGAAGACCTAAGGCAGACAAGTCAATGACCATAGGCCATTTCCTGTTTCCTAATCGTATCCAGCAACCACCGGCTAATAGGGGTGCCATCTTTTGCTTGACCATGAGTGCGTGCGCCTCTTCCACTGTGGTGGGCTGTTGCACTTGCATAAACATAAGCATACATATACCTCCTTGCTTCCACACATCTGTACTCATATTGTACCATGTAACCACTAGTTTTTGCATATGATTCGTCACAGGATAGTAAAAAATATATATTGGCAACTAGCATTGTTATTTGCCACCGTATATTCCAATACCAAAGGTCTGATAGAATCTCAAATCATAGTAGGTCAGCGCAAAAAAAAGACTAGGCTAGCCTACCCTCAGGGTATGTCTAACCTAGTCTTTATATCACCTTTACCGATTAGTAAGGCACTTCAGTTTTACGTGCTACACCAGTTTTGATCGCTGTTTCAGCAACTGCTTTTGCTACTGCCAATGGAACGCGTTTGTCGAATGCATTGGCTACTACGTAGTCTTCTGCTAATTCTTCATCAGTCACAAGAGCTGCTAATGCATCAGCTGCTGCCAATTTCATTTCATCATTGATTTCACGTGCTTGTACGTCGATGGCACCACGGAAGATACCAGGGAATACGTTAACGTTGTTAATTTGGTTCGGCGCATCACTACGACCTGTACCCATCACACGTACGCCAGCTGCTTTCGCTTCTTCGTACATCACTTCTGGCACTGGGTTAGCCATAGCAAATACGATGGCATCGTCAGCTAAACTTTCTAAAATTTCTTTTGTGAAAGCCCCTGCTGCAGATACACCTAACAATACGTCAGCACCTTTAGCGATTTCTGCTAAGTTGCCAGTTTTTGTTTCTTGACCCAATGTTTTGATCAACTCAGCTTGTAAAGAATCTAGACGTTTGTAGTCTTTGTTCAATACGCCGGAGCTTACCATTAATGTAATGTCACGAGCGCCTGCTAAATATAAAAGACGAGCGATGTTTGCACCCGCTGCACCAGCACCGTTTACAACGATTTTTACTTTGGATAAGTCTTTTTTCACAAAACGAAGAGCTGCTTTTACACCTGCCAAGCAAGCGATAGCTGTACCATGTTGGTCATCATGGAATACTGGGATTTCCAACTCTTTTTTCAAGCGATTTTCGATTTCGTAGCATTTAGGGGAAGAAATATCTTCTAAATTAATGCCAGCGAAGTTTTTTTGTACTAATTTCACAGTGTTGATCAACACGTCCGGATCTTTTGTATCGATCACCAAAGGAATGCAATCTACATTACCGAAACGTTTGAACAACAAGGATTTACCTTCCATTACTGGAATCGCTGCGGCTGCACCGATATCGCCTAAACCCAATACACGAGTACCGTCGGATACCACAGCTACCATATTAGAACGACATGTTAAGTCGAAAGATCTATCTTCATCTTCTTTGATGTGAAGGCATGGCTCAGCTACACCTGGAGTGTACGCTACTGTTAAGTCATGAGCATCTTTTAATTCATATTTTGTTCCAGTTTGCAAGAAACCTTTTAGTTCCAAGCGTTTTTCAATTGCCTCTTGTTTTACGTCCATGGTAAAACCTCCTA
>CAUQLO010000040.1:0-17152 GCA_963518725.1 uncultured Veillonella sp.
AAAGCCTATGCTATGACGGGGTGGCGACTTGGTTTTGCTACAGGTCCAGCTCCGATTATTGCGCAAATGACGAAGATGCATCAATATGGTATCATGAGTGCGCCGTCCATGTCTCAATATGCAGCTATTGAGGCTTTAAAAAACGGCGACAAAGATATTCAATACATGCGTGAAGAATATGATATGCGTCGTCGATTGTTGGTGAGTGCGTTCAATCGTATGGGACTTCATACGTTCGAGCCAGAAGGGGCCTTTTATGTATTCCCGTCCATTACGAGCACAGGCATGACATCGGAAGAGTTTTGCGAAAAGCTACTGTATGATCAACGCATCGCCATCGTGCCGGGAAATGCCTTCGGGGACTGTGGAGAAGGATTCGTTCGTGTAGCTTATTCGAACTCCTTGCAAAATATCAAAGAAGCGGTAAAACGCATTGAAATATTCTTGGAAAAAATAAAGAATAAAGAAATTGAGTAATAGAAAAGACAGACATGGTTTGTGGGTGCAAACTGTGTCTGTCTTTTTGCGATTCCATCATATATGTTAGTTTCATGGTATATGTTAGATCTATGATATATATTGTGGGACTTTTTTGGGTATCCTTACTAGGGAGATATTAAAAAGTCTTTGGATAAAAGATATATAGATAACAATCGTAAGGATACAACAGGGGAATACATCATTCCGTTGTTTCACTAAGGAAAGATAGGAATCGTGTAGCCCTACGCTGTAAGAAGGATTCTAAGGCTCTTACTTTATTCTCTGTTAGAATGGAAGAGGGGATATAATTGAAAGTAAAAGTCTTCATAGTTTCTAACATAGGGATATGACAAACTTGTAAGAAACGCTTTGCTTGTTCTTCGTAGGAGATACCCCAATAGCTAGTATTATGATTTACCGTATCTAAATGGTCGTAGTCCTCATCACAGGCATTGTAGAATAAGGAGTTCCCGTGGTCAAAGAGAGGGGCAGGACCGATGAGTTCGTTGCTTTCAGTATGGAATAGAAAGCCAAAGTTATTTAAATGTCGGTCTGCATTACGAATGAAAGCATCGAATACCATCATATCTTGGAATGCAGTGAGACCATATCGTTGTCCGATTTCTAACTGGATACGGTAGCGACTTAGGTCATCGCGGGTTGTGATAGAGTCGATGCATTTCGACATAGGCAGGAACCCGATTTGTTCCGACGTAAATAGAGGACAGGCAGATACGGGTTCTCCGTGATAGGTATGAATCGTATAGGGTACATGTGGAATCCCCATAGCCTCAGCAATTTGTGAAGCGTAACATTCAATAAAAGCCTCTTGTCCACCATTGGCGAATCGATGGGTAGATCCCTTATACAAATAAATAGTAGAATCTATACGGTGCCAACACTTTTTGAGCATCCCATTGGTAGTATACTCAGGGGTAGTGGTAATATGGTGGACTTTACTTTCATAACCTGTGAAAGCAATGCGAGCAATGATTTCGTCAAACGTGTTCGTATACAGATTCATTGATTGCCACGTTGACTGTTCATGGACAGGGCAAATCCAATAGGTATCATTTAAGGAAAGTCCGTAGGATATATCGATATAGGAGTAGGGATTATCTGTTTCGGATAAAGCTTGTAATAATTCATCTACATAGGCCCGATTCTTGGGAATCTTTCGCTCTAACAACCATTGATGCAGACCGGTATCAGTAGGTGTCAATCCCAGGGGAAGGAGCTGTATATCTATGATAGCATCAATATGCACCATGTAATCAAGTACTGTTGTAGCACCTAATGAATGGGATTCCTTTTCTATATGAAAGTATAAAATATCTTTATCTTTTAGTTTGAGCCGATACTGCACGTGTGACACCTCCTTTTTCTTTAGTATACTCTATTTGTTGTATCTGTGTATATATTGAAAGTAACTCTAGTAAGTTCTTGATACGAAGAAAAGTTGGGGTATATATGACACGGGACGTGATGTGTAAAGCAGTGACAATTAATAAAAATAAAAGAGGACTATCGCTGATAGTCCTCAGATACATTATTGATTTTTATGTTTAAATGCTAAGATAGCTTGGATTAAAGCGTCCAATGTCATCTCTCCTCGTTCTGCTACCATGGATAACGTAGCTTTGTGTTTCATCAATTTAGCGAGTGGAGAATTTAGCATTTTATAATTCGGATTGATGTGAATCATATGATCTTTTAGGCCTGGGATTACATCAAATAGAGGGAATAGTTTAGTATCACCAGTTAATCCTAGGTCATTTTCGTAGACTGTAGACTGTGATGCGTTATCTTGCGCAGCAGGTTGTGGTGCGCTTTTAGACACTGTACCTTGTTCTTGGACATCCTCTTTGCGTACGTGTTTGTAATCGATGTGGTCTACGGCGTGGTACGCGGAATCAGAACCTTCCCAAATGAGTTCTTTTCGAGAACCGCTGAGGCTACGAATGTGTGTGCAGTCTTGGACCATTTCTAAAATGCCTTTAAATTGGCCTTCTTCATTGCGTACAGCGATGTACTCGATATGGATGAATAGATCTGGCTTGTTGATCCACATTTCTGCATAATCTTGCTTGCCAGCTCTGAAAGAATCGATAATTTCTTGTACTAATGGCAAGCTTTTTTTAGGGTGGCAGTTTTGCACAACACGGCCAATGATGTTAGAACTGCGAGGGAAGATGCGGTGTTTTGTATCATTGTAGAAGCGGACTAAGTCATTTTCATCTACGAACGTAATGTCCACCGGCAAGAATTTAAAAATCAATGTAATTTGCTCGATGGTTAAAGAACCAACAGCTAAATCGTGGGTTTGCTCAGAGTTTCCGTTGATACCATACTTGCCTACCAATTGGGCTAACTCTTGCAATAAAGCCGTAGGATTAGCACCGCCAGTAAGTGATGTGCTAGAAGCGGAACCAGTAGAGGTAACCAATCCAGTTTGAGCTACCTGTCCTTGATTAGTTCCTGTGAAAGTATGCTCTGGTGCGGTATTGGTAGATGTTTCGGAATGATGGGATGGTACAGTATCAGGACGACCTTCGTAGAATGGTGGAGGGGTGATGAAAGCAAACCCAATTTCGTGGTCACCACGACTCATGGTGATGAAGTCACTGTCTTGTAACAATTTCCATGCTGTAGGGATTAAGACTTCTTTTTCCTTGTTGTTCAGATCTCGGATGATGTCGATCACATCCGCTTGTTTTGCTAAAAATTCAGCTTCTCGGCCAGATTCTAACAGTTGTTTACTTTCAGAGATAGCATCACGAACAGCATCATCGAAAGTCCACATGATTTTTGTAGGACGATCAAAACCATAACGCTCTAATACAGGGTATAATTGGTTTTGTTTACGAGCCAAATGGGTACGCCAAGTGGTAAGCGCATCGTATACACCAAGCCAAGGGTTGAGAATGAAGTGAGGGGCTTGTAATAAGCCTTCCATTTCGGTCAATTGTTGTTCCATGGCATTAATTTCATTCAGGTACACAGACAATGGATGGTGCTCAGGGTATTCGTTGTTGGCACGGATTAAGATGCCGTCGAATAATTCTAGCAAATCATCCATGCGATGGGTGATTTCTTCATCTGTATAAGAACCTTTCAACTGTTGCTCCCCATAAGCAAATTCATCAGGCGTACAAGTGCCGATTTTTTCTTTCAATAACGTGCGTGCTGTGTCTAAGTCTAAAGTACCGCTAAGAAAGCGATCTTTAATATCAATCATAACTTCCATTCTGTCATTGCCAGTGAGCCCTAGGGCTTGTTTCATAGTATCCATGTGCGTATCCTTTCTATATGAATCAGAGAACTTCTATCGTTGTGTATAGTATATCGTAAATAAAAATAATTTTCAGTTGCTGGGGATACAGATTTTGGAGGAAAAGAATATATAAGGAGCATCATATTATTGACTTTCATTCTTATAAGTTATAAAATTTAAGAATAAAAAGGTGGTGAAAGCATGAAAAAAAAGGATCATTTATTAGAAGTTATAGAGAATAATGCAGGTGTGATTACTACGAAAGAAGTCTTGGAGTATGGGTTTCACAAAGACACGTTAAAAGCGTTAGTCGTAGACGGTAAATTAGAAAAAGTAGCCACAGGACTATACGCATTTCCACATGAGAATATTGATGAATATCTATATTTCACACATCGCATTAAGAAGGGGGTATTTTCGCATGAGACGGCAGCTTATTTGCAAGGATTAACAACAAAAATACCCTGTAATTATGTGATGACGATAATGGTTGGGGATAATGTCAGTCGAGTGACAAGATTGAAAGATAATATTAACTTTAAATATGTGGATAAAGAACTATTTGAGATAGGGAAAGTAGAACAATTGAGCCCTTTTGGACGGATATTGCTAACCTATGATAAGGAAAGAACCGTACTTGATATAATTAGAGATAAAGATAGAATAGAGGGGCAAATTTTTAGAGAGACGATTAGAACCTATTTTTTTAATACTGATATGAACATCTTAAAATTATCTCAATATGCAGTATCAATGAATATGGAAGATGAATTGACACAATATACGGAGATAATGATATGAAGACTGCAGAACAGATAAAAGGAGCAATTCGGAATATATCTAAAGAGACGGGGACAAATCCAAATTCATTATTGCAAATGTGCTTATTTGAAGGTATTCTTGAAAAGTTGTCAAAATCTAAATATTGTGAAAATTTTATTTTGAAAGGTGGATTGTTAATATCTTCATTAATCGGCGTAGATATGAGAAGTACTCTAGATATGGATGCGACTATCAAAGGCTTACCAGTACATGAAACGAATATTAAAACTATTTTGAATGAAATCCTAGATGAAAAAATCGATATAGATATACAATATGAATTAGTTGCATTGAAACCTATAAGAGAAGATGGTGTTTACGAAGATTTTTGCGCTACAATTAGGTGTATATTTGGAAAAATAAATGCTACCCTCCGAATTGATATTACAACTGGAGATGCTATAACTCCAAAGGAAATGAATTATGGGTATCCTAGAATACTAGAGGATGGAATAATTCCAATAATGTCGTATACCTTAGAAACGATTCTTGCAGAGAAATATGAAACAATTACAAGTAGAAATATTACAACTACAAGAGCAAAAGATTTTTATGATTTATATATAATTTATTCAATATATAAGAAAGAAATAAAGGATGATATATTATGTAAAGCTATAGAAAGAACCTGTGTTCAAAGGGGTACAGAGGATATGATGCGGTCCTATGAGTCTATTACAAAGTTGTTGCATGGTAGCAGGAAAATGCAAAAGCTATGGAAAAAATACACAGATGCGAATCCTTATGTGAAAGACATACAGTTTGTTGATACACTTGATGTATATGACAAGATAGGACAAATGTTCATCGAGTATATGAAATGAAGATTATGGAATCACGTACTTAGTTTACATAATATATACTAAAAGCTCACACCATTACTAAGACGTGAGCTTTTATATTACATAGAAGATAAGTGTATTTGAATATTCTAGTGTATTACTTCGTGTAATTCGATATGGTATACATCCCAAGTGCAACCCAAATACAGGAGAAGGCTATGATTTTATTGGTATCGAAGCTTTCACCGAAATAGAAAATGGCAAGGAGTAAAGCGATGGTAGGCGATACGTATTGCAAAAAGCCTAATAGGTTTAATGGAAGTAAACGAGCCCCATAGCTAAAGAGTACGAGCGGTGCTGAAGTAGTCAGTCCAGATACTATGAACAGCATGGCTGTCATAGTGTCTGTCTGGAATGCCATCCATGAGCTATCATTGATATATGTTGTATAGGCTAGCGCCAGTGGTGTAACGAGCCAAGCCTCGAATGCGATGCTGGTAAAAGGATGAATGAGTAACTTTTTCTTCACCACACCGTATATGCCGAAGGAAAAAGCAAGGCCTAGTGCTACATAGGGAAAGGTTCCCAATTGGATGCCCAAAAATATAATGCCAACGGTAGCTAAAGCGACACTGCACCATTGCATAGTAGTTAAGTATTCTTTGAAGAGTAGGACACCTAGCACCACATTGAGTAAAGGGTTGATGTAATAGCCAAAACTAGTATCCATGACGAGATTGTTGGAGATGGCCCATATGTATAAGCCCCAATTGAAAGTAATCAAGAGAGAGGCACAGAATAATAAAAATATTTGCGATCTATGGGACAATAAATGATGGCAATCTTTTGTGAACTGCTGAAAGTTCATACCGATGGACACGAAAGACATGAAGAAAGCAGACCAAATAATCCGATGCGCAAGGACACTAGTTGGATCTATATGATCTAATAAGGTCCAATACAAAGGGAGAAGTCCCCAAATAATATAACAACTGAGGCCTGTGAATAGGCCTTTTTTATTAATAGGTTCCATTGATACCTCCGAGAAAAATACAGATATATCAGTTTATTTGTCTATGTATGATATAAATTTATGAGTACTAAAACATAGTAACATAGAATGAAAGAATGCTCTAGGAAAATCTGAAAATAAACATTATTTTTATATAGATTAACATAACGAAATGAATATATTATTAGAAAGTAAAAATACATAGAATGTATAAAAACTTAAATATGAAATTTATTTATATTTGAAAAATGCATTTTAAAAAAAGAGGTTATAGTATATAATTATAAATAGCACTTTATTGTGTATTGAAAGCAATACACATGTATTTGATCGTATGGGCGTACGAAATTTTGGAGGGTATATTCATGAAAGTAACAAGTAAACGCATCTCTGCGGCTTTGTTAGCATGTGTAGCATTGACTACATTCAGTGGTGTACAAGCGGCGTTTGATGAGCATTTAGACAATTACCAATTAGACACAAAGGTAGTAAAAGGAGATCGTTCGAAAGACCAATTTGGCAACACAGTAACAGAACAATCCTATTATCGTACAGGTGGTGACGTAAAAGTTATCACTCGTGATGAAATTGAAAAACGTCATTATTCTGACTTAACAGAAGCGATCAAACGTATCCCTGGTATTACATTCCAAAACCCAGGATACCGTGGTGGGGAATATGGCTTCCAATTCTTCAATAATGGTATTTCTATCAATGGTGATACTCGTGTCATCATTATGGTAGATGGTCGTCGTGTAGATAATGCTACTAGTACACGTATTTCTGATACTAGTGGCTCTGGTAGTAAGTCTACAGGAGTTAACTTAGACCAAGTTACTAATATCAATGCAGTAGATAAAATCGAAGTTATAAAAGGGCCTGGAGCATCTGCCTATGGTTCTGATGCTACTGGTGGTGTGATTAATATCATCACTCGTAAAGGTGGAGAGCATAATCAAGGAAGTGTAGATATTTCTGCAGGATCTTGGGGCAAACGTGATTATAACTTCACTTACTCCGGTAGTGCAGCAGATGATAACTCCTTCCATTATTTTGTAGGTTTAAATAGTGTTAAATCGGATGATACAAAATATGTAGATGGACATACTGGCACAGTTGGTACATTAGGTGGTGCACGCTATGAAGAGCGTGGAGCTAATGTTCGTATCGATAAAGATTTTGGTGAGACTAAACGTTTAACAGTATCCATAAACCATAAACAAGGTAAAGATGGATATCCTATTTCGACTCCAAATTTACAATATTGGAACACAAAAGATTGGCAACGCATCATTTTCGCCGGTGATGTAGGAGTATTAGACGAAAATGGAAAGTTAGTGGATGGTCCTCAATGGGGTAATAAAGCTAATCCAGGATATCATAATTTGTTTGCCTTAGATGGACTAGCATATAATTCTTATAGTAAGTTCCAAAATAATGACGTAGATGTAAAATATACATTTGATCGTCAATCGGATATGGAAAGCTTTGTTCGTTTCTATAATCAAAATCACAAATATGCTAGTACTGATACATACTTCTGGCACTTACCAAGTGTAAAAAATATTCAGAAAAAATTTGCAGAAGATTTTCCAGATGGGGCAAAAGACCAAGCTTTATTGGATAAATGGATTAGTGAAAACTTAGCACCATTCCCAGGAGACAGCAAAGCAGCTCTAGAAGAATGGGTAGAAAAAACTGGTGGGAAAGCGGCGGCACCAACAAGCTATCATAGTGAAAAAACTCGTGGTATTCAATTGCAAGTAGGTCGATCTATTGGTAAACATGATATTCTTGCAAATGTTACTTATGATAAAGCAAGTCATGATTTCCGTAAATATAATGAGGAAACCGAGAAAGTAGAAGCACATACGGTTAAGCGTAGTTCTACATATGGTTATGTCCAAGATAAAATCCATGTAAATGATAATTTTGATGTAACACCAACGGTTAGATTTACACGATATAGTGACTATGTGGATAATGGTACATCATTCAGTGGATCTACATTTGTGGTAACTCCGGCATTGAATTTGCAATATAAATTTAATGATGATAGTATGATGTATGCTGGTTGGACTCGAGTAGTACGTCCATTGCGTAATGGAGATTATGTATCCACGTATGGTGAATACAAAACTCCTTTACAAGATGAAAAAGGTAATGTGTATACTATTGGTTACCAAAAAGAAATTAATAAAAAAACTGTTGTAGGTGTGAACTATAGTTTAACAGATATGAGTAATGCCATTGCATCGTTTCCAATTTGGACAAAATGGACCGAGGAGAATGAAAATGGTGCTGCAGTAGAAATGAAAGGGTTTAGAAGTACTGCTGTTAATGCAACACAGAAGAAAACTGCTTTCAATGTAACGGTAGATCATAAAATTAACCAACATTGGACAGTAGGTCTTGCTTACAGCCATTTAAAAGATACATGGAATGTGAAACCAGGCTATGTAGTAGAAAAAGGCTGGGGATATAATGACTCTGGTGATATTAATACAGGTATTAACAAATTGCGTCCAGCGAACCATTACACATTAAATGTGAATTATGATGGTGGTAAAGTATCTTCCGGATTATTGGTTAACTACTATACTGGTTCCAATATTGAAGCCTTTACTTCAAAACGTTTCTTAATTCTAGATTGGAACTTAAATTATGATGTAAACAAAGATTTAACAACATACGTTGCAGTGACAAACTTAACGAACGAAGCATACGAAACTACTAGCTATGCCGTATATGGCCCAGGTAGTTCCGCAATGCCAGCTCGTCAAGCTATGATTGGTGCTAAATACAAATTCTAATAATGATTCTAGAGAGAGCTACCTTGGTAGCTCTTTCATTTAGGTGAAAGAATGAAGAAAATATATATAACAGGCATTGTGGTGGCTCTACTAGGGGGATTGTATAGTGCACACTTGCATGGTATGGAAGAGTTCGTTCCGATGCCTGACTATGTGGAAAGTACTGTTTTATCCCATGAAGTAGGACCTCGTACGGTAAATCAATTAACGAGTAAAGGCACTGATCAAGTGGTTACTTATGAAGGGGAACCACGACGCATCATGGGCGTTTGGCAAAGTTCAGTAGAAACATTGCTTGCCCTAGGTGTAGGTGATCGTATGATTGCAGCTATAGGGGTACCAGATAGCAAATATATTGCAGAGGAATATCGTGATGCTTATGAAAAGATTCCCTATAAAAGCATGGAAATTCCAGATGTAGAAACTACATTACTATGGGAGCCAGACTTGCTTGTAGGCTGGTATTCTACCTTTCAAAAGAATAATTGGAAGAGTACGGATTTCTGGGCACAACGAGGGATTGATAGCTATATTTCAAGAGCATCCTATAAAAAATCTAAGAGAACAGTAGAGGGAGAATATCAATATATTCTTGATCTAGGGGCGATTGTCAATAGGCAAGAACGTGCACAGACGCTAGTGAATCGAACTAAACGTGCAGTGGCAGAAGCAAGAGCCTATGGAGAAGCACAGAATACGAAAGATACGGTTCTGATACTCGAAAATTCGGGACGCCAGTATCGTGTGTATGATAAAGAGACATTAGCAGGAAATATGCTAGAAGAAATAGGGGGACATCTTATTTCTGAGGCAGGACAGACAATCAATGCAGAAGAGTTGATTCATTTAAATCCATCAGTTATCTTTTTAGTGCTAGTGGAAGAGGATTATGAACGGCAAGATGAACTCATAGACAATCTATATAAGAACCCTACATTACAACATGTGGATGCCATACGTAATCATCGAGTACATGGGGTTCCATTATTTATGGTATACAGCGCAGGCACTCGAGTTCATGATGGATTGAATCTTATGATTCACGGATTGTATCCTAATTTTACAGGAGGTATTCATGAGTAATCGAACACATACACTTACAGTGGTGGGTGTAGGAATTATACTCATAGCCCTATTGATTGCGGGGATGGCATGGTCTTTATTTTTAGGAACAGTCCATATTCCAGCACATACATTGTGGCAAGTGGTGGCATCAAAATTTGTAGATACCATTACCATTGAAGATCCACGGCAAGGGGCTTTGAATGATATTGTATGGATGTTGCGTATGCCACGGGTTATCTTAGCGGCTTTAGTAGGTGCGGGACTCGCTGTCAGCGGTGTCATCATGCAAGCGATTGTTAAAAATCCATTGGCAGATCCATATATTTTAGGCATTTCATCAGGTGCATCCACAGGGGCTACAGTAGCTATTTTAATGGGTGTAGGCATTGCCTTTGGTGAAGAATACGTAGGAATTATGGCTTTCCTTGGGGCTATGGTAATTTCCTTTGGCGTGCTTATTATCGCTAATATGGGTGGCCGTGCTAATGCAATCAAACTGTTATTAGCCGGAATGGCCTTGAGCGCAGTTTGCAGTGCTTTTACGAGCATTATCGTATATTTTGCAAAGGATAAAGAAGGTATTCAAAACGTAGCTTTCTGGATGATGGGTAGTCTGGCAGGGGCTAATTGGGATTTGATTGGTATTATGCTGCTTGTGATTCTAGTACCAATTGTATTCTTCTGGTTCCAAACTCGTATTTTGAACTTGATGTTACTAGGTGATGAAGTAGCTATTACCCTAGGAGTAGATCTTCACAGATATCGCCAATTATACCTTGTGATGAGCTCTATTATGGTAGGCTTTGCCGTATATGCAGCAGGGATAATTGGGTTCGTTGGGTTGCTCATTCCGCACATTGTGCGACAAGCGTTGGGTACAAATCATAAAGGATTAATTCCTATTTCCGCTTTGGGTGGTGCTTTGTTATTAGTAGTAGCAGACACATTAAGTAGAACGATCATTCCTCACACGGAACTACCTATCGGCATCTTAATTTCAGTCATCGGGGCACCAGCCTTTGTATACCTAATGATTAAGCAAACCTATGCGTTCGGAGGTAATTAATGAATTTACAAGTAAAACAAGTTGCCTTTGGCATTGGACAAACGCAAATCCTACAAGGTATCGATTTAGAAGTGCAAGACCGTGAAATTGTCGGTCTAATAGGCCCTAACGGTAGTGGTAAAAGTACGCTGTTAAAGTGTATCTATCGTACATTGTATCCCAATGCAGGGCGCATTGAGCTGAACGGACGATCCTTAGATGAACTTTCTTTCCGTGAAAGTGCTTTACAAATGGCAGTAGTGGCTCAGCACAATCAATATCAATTTGATTTTTCAGTGATGGACATTGTACTGATGGGGCGTATGCCACATAAAAAATTACTTGAAGGAGATTCTCCAGAGGACTATACTATAGCTAGACGAGCCTTAGCACAGGTAGGGATGGACCATATGGAAACACGGAATTTCTTGAGCCTTTCAGGGGGAGAACAACAACGTGTAATCTTGGCCAGAGCTTTAACACAAGAAAGCCCATGTTTGATTTTGGACGAACCAACGAATCACTTGGATATCAAGTACCAATTGGAAATGCTGGAAATCGTCCGTGATGCGGGAGTAACGGTGTTAATGGCTGTCCATGATTTAAACTTGGCATCCCAATTCTGTCATCGTTTAGTAGCCTTAGAAAAAGGTCGAGTGGTCGGCACAGGGACACCGAAAGAGTTGTTGACACCTGAGTTTATTCAAAACTTATATGGCGTACATAGTCGCATCGTAGAAGGTCCGACAGAAGATTCAATTCATATTATTTTTACAGAAACAGTGAAATGAGTATTCATGTATAAGGAGGTATGACATGGAATTATTTGAATTATTTATTAAAGGTGGATATGTAATGTATCCATTGTTACTTTGTTCTTTCATTGCTGTGATTATTTTCGTTGAGCGCTTGCGTTTCTACCATTCTATGTTAGACGATGTGAATGCCTTGCGTGAAAGTATCATCCCATTGGTGCAACAAAGTAACTGGAAGGGCTTACAAGCTTTAAAAGAAACTAACAAAGGTATGGCTACGCATGTCATTGCAGAAGCAGCTCGTGGTGGTAATAACAAAGAGCAACAAGAAAAATTATTGGAAGCAGCAGCGATTAGTGAATCTGCAAAATTACGTCAATATTTGAACTACATTGAATCTATCGTAACCATGGCTCCTTTGTTGGGCTTGTTGGGTACAGTAACAGGTATGATTGGTTCTTTCAGTGTATTATCCATTTCTGAAGGACAACCATTTGCCATCACTGGTGGCGTAGGGGAAGCCTTGATTGCTACAGCGACAGGCTTGATCGTGGCGATTATTGCTTTGATTTTACATACATATTTAGTGCAACAACAAGATATTTTGATTAGCCAAATCGAAGATGCGAGTGCTATGTATATGGCGGAATTGGCAGGTGACAACCATGCGGCTTAGATCCTTACGGACTACGTCTAAACCGAAACTCATGATTATTCCAATGATTGATATTATTTTCTTTTTATTGGTATTCTTCATGATGAGTATGTTGACAATGGTCGTACAAAAATCTGTGCCAATTCAATTACCACAAGCGGTGGCATCGAAAGTGGACTTGCAACGTAAAATTCCAATTACTGTAACAAGTAACGGACAAATCTATGTGGAAGCACAACCGGTGACGCTTGACCAAATGATTCGCTATTTACAAGCAGAAAAAGCGAAGGGCGATGATATGGTTGTTATCTTGCGTGGTGATGCAAAAGCAGAATATGGCGCATTTGTTACTGTCTTAGATACATTGAAACAAATGGGTATCGTGAAAGTATCCATTGCGACAGATAGTAAATAAGGAGGTACTATGGATAGACGATGGCGTATACCCGCAGTGATATCCGGACTGACGAATATAGGTCTTGTAGTACTTCTAGGCGTATTGGGGCATATCCAAACACCAACACCAGAATCGGATGAAATTGTAGAGGTGCAGTTGGTCCATGAGGACAAAGGTAGTGCAGGGCAACCGAGTGCAGGACCTGCCATTACAGCGCCTCATACTGAAAAACGTGAAATCCCACCACCGATTACGAATCTAGCTGACGCAGAAGCAATTTTAGAACACGTGAAAGCGGAAGCACCTAAACAGGTAGCGATTGTAGCACCACCATCAGCACTTCCAGGAAATCCTGAAGGTGGTGGAGAAGGCACGGGACCTAGCGATGGAAATGGTGATAGTAACGGAGCTGGCGACGGCGAAGGCACTGGAGATGGTAACGGAATAGAAGGCAACGATGACGGTATCATTGTTGATGCTGGTAGCTTATCTCTAGTCAGAGATGCAGAAGCACCGTACCCACCTAAAATGCTGCGCCAAGGCAAAACAGGCACTGTAGTTGTTCAATTAGTGGTGGAAAAAGATGGATCCGTTAGCTCCGTAGATATTATCGGTGGCAGCGGACAACCTGAATTTGAACAAGCCGTGATGCGCGTGGCGTACCAGTGGACTTTCGTACCAGCCACTAGAAACGGACGACCAGTTCGGGCCTATGCAACGAGAACTTATCGATTTGCATTATAAAATTAAATAGATGTACCACTGCATTAGTATAGATGGAATTAATAGCGCCATATGGTCCTTACAACAAGTAAGTAAGGATTATATGGCGTTTTCCTGTGTTTATTGTGAAATATTAGATTTGTAGTTGGTAAAGGATAGGATAGAATATCTTAGTCATAGAATTATAAAATTTTCATAATAAGTATTTACATAGACAAAATGTGTCTATCGTAGGTGTTATAGTAGAACAGAAGTTAGTATTCTCTATGTAAAAGTAATTTATGAAAAGGAGTATGACATGGGACTATTAAATGATTTAAAGGAAGCTAAAGAAGTGGCGAAAAACTTAAAGAAAGAGTTTGATGTAAGTGAAGAGGAACAAGAAATAAAGAAAGATTTAAAACAGTTCATTCATGAATGTTTCTTTGGAAGACCAGATCAAACCTTGTTCCAAAGATTAAATGAATTTTTTATTCCTTTTATTGTATTTGTAGGGGCGTTATTTTATCTCCATCATTATACGGCTATTTTTGGATACACCGAAGCTAATGCAGCTAGGTTGGCACCGATCACACCTTGGGTGATTATGTCTGTGAATAATACGAACCCTAGTACTGAAAAATCATTATTAGATATGACAAAAACTAACTTTATATTTGGACCAGGCCGTTTTGATATAGACCTATTAAAAGGGGGCGCCAAAACAGATGGAACTTGGGAGCAAACAGTGCAAAATACATCAGATTATTTTGTGGCTATCAAAGTGAAAGCTCATGGGCGAGTGGATGCAACACATAAAGTAGAAGATATTAGATACACTTTAATTCCACCAAATAGTTCTATTAGAATTAAAGGCATATTTAATACAAAAGGTGGCTCATTAACATCCTTTGACCCTAAAGATACAGAACTTGAATTTGTGAAGGAATACGATATGGAGCAAGCACTGGAGAATATCAAACATAATTTGAATAAATTGGATAAAAAATGATAGTCGTAATGGCAATATCAGAGAAGTAGGGTGTAATCAAACATTAAAATATGGTGCATATAAAATAATTTTTAGAGTAGAACATAAGGAAAGTTGAATTTTTTCGGCTTTCCTTTTTTGTATACAGAAAATTTGTCATAGACTCCACAAAAATGATGAAATAAAGAAAAAGTTACATTCTATTCCATAAAATAGTAAAATTATTGCAAAATATGTTATAGATTCCATAAAACAATAAAGTGTTAGGAGATACATACTATAATTAACAGTCGAAAAATCTCCCACAATATGGTATGCTAATTTATATAATTATTTATTAATAACAATAAAGGTGGATGCATATGAATGAATTAGTAGGTTTGATTTTAGCGGCTGGTAAAGGTACGCGTATGAAATCTAAACTTCCAAAGGTATTACACAAGGTAGCTGGTAAAGCTATGGTGGAACGTGTCTTAGAGGCGGCTCAATCTGTAGGGGCACAGCGTAATGTGGTCATCGTTGGTTTCGGTGGCGACGATGTGAAAGCTTACTTAGGTGACCGTGTGGAATACGTGATACAATTAGAGCAAAAAGGCACAGGTCATGCAGTACAACAAGCAGAATCTGTACTGGGCAACCATGAAGGGCTCATCTTGTTGTTGTGCGGCGATACACCATTGGTAACGCAACAAACATTGGAGCAATTGTTGGCGCACCACAAAGAAACAGGGGCGGCAGCCACAGTATTAACGGCTTATATGGACAACCCATATGGGTACGGCCGTATCATTCGCAATGAATCTAAGTCCGTAGAGCGCATTGTGGAAGAAAAAGATGGCAAACTAGATGAATTAAAAGTGCACGAAGTGAACACAGGGATGTACATTTTTGACTCCAAAGAATTATGGCCTTGTTTAGAGCAACTTTCAGATGACAATGCACAGGGTGAATTATACATTACAGATGTAGTGAGCATCCTTGTGAAAGCAGGCAAAACAGTGAGCGCTTACATGACCATGGACAGCGACGAATCCCTAGGGGTCAATAGCCGTTTACAATTGGCTCAAGCAGAATTGATTTTGCGAAACCGTACAAACTTGGCATTGATGGAAGCGGGTGTTACCTTAGTGGACCCACATAGCACATACATTGCTCCAGAAGTGGTAGTAGGACCAGATACAATCATCTATCCAAATACGACTTTAGAAGGCAATACGGTGGTAGGAACGAATAATATTTTGGGACCTAATACACGCCTTTCAAATGTGATAGTAGGCGATAATAACCACATCCATGATTCGTACGCACACGATTGTGAAATCAAAAATGATACTGTCATTGGGCCGTTCGTTCATTTGCGCCCAGATACAGTGCTTTCTGATAAGGTAAAAATCGGCAACTTCGTAGAAGTGAAAAATAGCGTGGTTGGTACAGGTACAAAACTTCCACACTTGTCCTATATTGGTGACAGCGATGTAGGATCCAAGGTGAATATCGGTTGTGGTACCATTACTGTCAACTACGATGGTAAAAAGAAACACCGCACTACGATTGAGGACGGTGTATTTGTGGGCTGCAACTCTAATTTAGTGGCCCCTGTTACCATTGGTAGTGAAAGTTACGTGGCAGCAGGCTCTACCATAACGAAGGATGTGCCAAGCCGTGCGTTAGCATTTGGACGGGCTCGCCAAGTGGTAAAAGAGAACTGGGTTACAGAGGATACTTTCAAAAAATAAAATTGTACGGAAATTTTGCAAAATTGTTTACACAAAATTGATAAAATGAAGTACAATATAGATGGAGCCTTTGTGCATCAAATTGTAAGTCAATTGTTTTAGAGGAGTAATGACATGGCATTAGAAGATGGTAAACGACTCAAAGTTTTTACAGGTAATGCAAATCCAGCATTAGCCAAAGAGATCTGTGATTATTTGGACCTTCCATTAGGAGAAGCTTTTGTAGGTCGCTTCAACAATGGGGAAGTACAAGTCATGATTGATGAAAGTGTACGTGGTAAAGACGTATTTATCGTGCAACCTACTAGCTATCCTGTGAATGATAATGTGGTTGAGTTGTTCATCATGGCGGATGCATTGAAACGTGCGTCAGCTCGTCACATCACAGCCGTTGTACCATATTATGGCTATGCTCGCCAAGATAGAAAAACTCGTGGTAGAGAGCCAATTACAGCAAAATTAATGGCAGATTTATTGCAAACATCTGGGGTTACTCGCCTTGTAACAGTAGACCTTCATGCAGGTCAAATTCAAGGTTTCTTTGATGTGCCAGTAGATCATTTAATGGGTGCATCCATTATTGCCAACTACATTAATGAAAAGAAAATGGAAGATGTCATCGT
>CAUQLO010000041.1:0-16893 GCA_963518725.1 uncultured Veillonella sp.
CCTTTTCACCTTGGTCGCCTTTATCACCTTTGATGGCTGCTGCAAAATCTGTAGCAGTTTTATTTTCATTGCCTGGGATAGATTTCCATACATCTAAAGCAGATTTTCCATCAGCACCTTTTTCACCTTGGTCGCCTTTGTCGCCTTTGATCGCTGCTGCAAAATCTGTAGCTGTTTTATTTTCATTGCCTGGGATAGATTTCCATACGTCTAAGGCAGATTTTCCATCATCGCCCTTTTCACCTTGGTCGCCTTTATCACCTTTGATGGCTGCTGCAAAATCTGTAGCTGTTTTATTTTCGTTTCCTGGGATAGATTTCCATACGTCTAAGGCCGATTTACCGTCAGCACCTTTTTCTCCTGGATCGCCTTTTGGTCCTTTGAAATCCGCATCATTTTTCAGCGCTTCTTTATCTAACTTAACAATGGTTTTACCATCTTTACTTTCAGTTGTAAGGCCATCAGAAAATGAATATAATTCGTTAAAAATATTAGTAATATTATTTTTTGTCACAACTTCGCTACCACCAGCGGTAAGTTTACCGTTATCGTTTGCCAAAGTCACTGGTTTCGTATCGCCAATAGACACGCTTGTGAAAGTCGGAGATTTCAGCATACCAATACGTACGGTGCCCGCATCTGCATAGGTAATCAAGTTATCGGAAGAATAGTTCACAACTGGTGCTGCGTCAGTTCCATACACCGTACTTGCTTTACCTTCGATTGGTAGAATACCACCAATTTTAGTTTTAATAAGCGTGGTTTTTGTATTCGCTTTTGTTGTTTCATCCGTAGTATCGTAAGAATTTGTGGATACTGTAAAGCCGCCATTCGACACAGCTTTCAATTGTGCCACATTGACCGCATCTGTATCTTCCGTACCTGCTGCTACATTGATAATTTGGCGAGTTTCTCCAGTAGTAGAGTTACCAACAGATACCGCACCTTTTCTTGCTTTCCAAGTACCTACAAGCTTATTGATTTCTATCTGTTTATCAGATACTTCTTTATTTTTCGCATCTAAACGAGTTTTATTATCTGCTAATTGTGCTTTGACAGTGTCTAACTCCGTCGTATTATTCGCTGCCGTCAATTCTTTTTGTTTTTCTAATAGCGTATTACGTTCCGTTTGAATCGCTTCAGCTTCTTTTTGTAATACCTTGTACTCTGCATCCTTTGCCTCAAATTGGGCTTGTAAACCAGCGCTCAATTGCAACGCATTATCGGCACCTTTTACAATAGCAGTTTCAGATGGATCATAACCAATCATCTCAGCATTACGATCACTAATCGTATTAGTCCCTAATGCAACAGAATCATTAGCTTCTGCAATTGCAGTTTTTCCTAAGGCAACACTTCTCTCACCATTAGCATGTGTATCATATCCAATGGCTGTCCCAAATTTACCATTACTTTCAGCCCAGGAACCATGGGCTACGGAGTACGCAGCTACAGCATGAGAGTTTAAACCTATCGCAATAGAATGTCCACCATCTGCTACAGCATGATAACCAAGAGCTGTAGCAAACCCATTATTTGATTCTGCAGCCATACCTACAGCAGTGGCACCAATTGACCTTGATTTTGCTGCCGCTCCCAATGCTACCGTTCTATCACCAAGAGTCTCACTCTCTGTTCCCAGGGCTACTACATAGTTTATAGGCGTTTCTTTCTTAAAACTATTTGCATTTGAACCTATAGTTATATTACTCGTGCCCTTTATAAACATTCCTGCACTTTGACCAATAGAAATATTATTAAGTCCACTCAAAGATTTAGATGCATTAAAGCCTATGGAAATAGTATGCTCACCTGTTACAGATGTTCCCGCACCATTACCAAAGGCAATGTTATTTGATCCAGTTGTATTTGAACCTGCTCCACTGCCTATAAAAGCATTGATATTACCCGTCGTATTTTGCCCTGCTTGCATACCAATAAATATACTGCCTGCACTAGTACCACTACCAACTTTATCATTAGCATTATTACCAGCACCATTACCAATAGCTATTCCATTCAGTATATTAGACGTAGCTCCATTACCAATAGCAACGGCAGTATCTCCTACCGCTTTCGATTCATGACCAACAGCTACCGCATTTTGACCCGATGCACTAGCACCATCACCAGCCTCATACGAACCAGTACCCGCCGCAGCATTGACACCCATATAACTCGCAGTCAAAGCACTCACGACTAACACTGCCAACGTAGACTTTCTATTCATATATTACCCCTCTTATCATAAAGCTCCTAAGCATATCTGCTTCATATGATTATACAGTCCAATTATATTATATTATTTTACTAACAATACGGTCAAATATAGATTTCGCATTATACAGAAAGCACCTGACCCCAGAACGCCATTTAGGATACAAATAGGGCTGCGTTCTTTTCCTTACATTTGCAAATGCAAGAAGAGCACGACATGTTCCGGAGCAAACCTAACCACTGTATCAGTTCGGGTAGGAATATGTCGTGCTCTTCCCCCCAAGCGACGCAATTTTACGTAGTAGTCTGTGGCTTCCTCTTAAGGAACAAATCACCCAAACGTAAGAAGACCGTAACATACATTCCCCGAAGAACGCCATTTTGGTTAGAAATAGGGTGCCGTTCTTTTGCTTACATTTGCAAATACAAGAAGAGCACGACATGTTCCGGAGCAAACCTAACCACTGTATCAGTTTGCGGAGGAATATGTCGTGCTCTTCCCTTTGCCCAACATCAAGCTAAGAACGCCACCCTATTTCATAGCCGAAACAAGTTCGCTTTTCTTTTGATTGGACAACAATATTTCTCTAACAAATTTGTCATCGATTGTAAACAACAAATATGTATGCTCTAGCACTGGATGGCGATAGCCATAGACTACCCCCTTCGTACTATCATGATAATTAGCAGGTTCTTCAAAATCTGGCACTCCGTAGAGATAGAGCAGTAAGTATTTAGAATCTCCTAGTGAAATGCCACGTTTCGTCGTACCAAGCGATGAGTTGATCATGACACGAGTGATTTCGTGTTCCTTGTTATATGCGATAACTACATCCTTATAGCCTAAAAATTCCTGACCGTACAGCTTGCCTCTTTCTTCCCAAGATCGATTAGGATCGTTGGTGAAAGTCTTACCTAATTGGTAACCCATCAAAGAGAAATCTGATTCTGTCATTGTATTTGGCTTAAACGTTTCTAATGTAGTGGCTGGTATAGCAAAACGAGGCCAGTCTAGACCCGTAATCATTCCCAAATGTGTCACTTTTCCATCTTTCAATGAAAGCCACACATAACCCACAGAACTGTTAGAACCTGCTAAAGAGTCACTACTATATGTATTCTTCACTGACTGTGAAAACTCCTCTAAATGCATAGCAGTTTTTTCGTTTTTTGTTATAGTTTTTTCTTTATCAAATGTTCCTTGATATAGCCACAACAAAGAACCGTCTCCATTATCGCGCCACATAGCCCGCGGAGCACCCCACGCAAAGAGTACTTCCCCACGTGTGGCACCTACATGCACGTCCTCGTGCAAGAAGATATTCTCCTTATCTGTCCATAGTAGGTCAATAGGATATTTCGGTGCAGAGTCTTTTTTCTTATCTTTTTTTTCTTTTATATCTTTTGTTGTTTTAGTCTCATCTTTACTAGAAGATGATTCACTAGACTGCTTGTTCTCTCTAGAATCCTTGGAATCCTGAGTATATGTATCGCCCATATCTGAGGTATCGCCTACACCTGAGGTATCGCCCACATCTGAGGTATCGCCTACACCTGAGGAATCGCTTACACCTGAGGCATCGCCTACGCCACTAGCATCAGCACCTCCTACCACTTCAGCGCTCTCCGCACTCTCAGTATCTAGCTCATCATTCGCATCACTGTCTGTATCTAATCCAACACCATCTTTCACCGTTGCCTCTACGGGCTTCTTCTTACTAATGGCCTCTAGTTTTTCTTTCAGCACATCCACGTCTGGGAACGCCCACGGTTCACGTTGTTTCGCATCCATGCGTGCTTTCGCTTCCGCTTCGAGTGCTTTTACAAAAGTATCTGTAATTACAATCTGTGGAACCCGTTTCGCTGTAAACGTAGTTCCCACATTGTCTAAATTTTCTTCCTCTTCTTCCACAAAGGACGCTTTCTTTTCACACAAGAACTTGCGCAGTGCTAACTCTTCTGCCACCTGTTCTGGTGTCAAATCAAGGGTCACCGTCCCTACGGTCACCTTCCGTTGCACAGCGGTGCTATTGTGTTTTGTTTCTATTACGGTTTTTCCTTGCACCATATCCGATATGGCGTCTTGCTTCGCCTCAGAACTTGCCTTCTGTTTTTCAGCAGTATCTTGTTCAGAAGCAATGGACTCAGCCTTTTTGTGCACAGCATTATCATTAGCATCTTGTTCAGAAATAGGCGCTGCCTTCTTATTTACAAGATTCGCAGCCGCATCATGACCCAGCACGACCTGTGTCTGCAAGCCCACCATTCCTAGTACTGCCATGGTCGCCAAGGTATATTTCCATTTATTGTTCATGGCAACGTCGCTCCTCTAATCGTTCTTTCACCCATGTGATCCACTGTGAAAGCCCTTCCTCCTGTGTACAACTCACTGGAAAGATAGGCACTCCCGGTTGTAGGGAGTTAATATCTCGAATGGCTTCATCCATTTTGAACGGCACATAGGGCAATAAATCCACTTTATTTAATAGAACCGCAGCAGATTCTTTGAAAATCAACGGATATTTCAGCGGTTTGTCTTCCCCTTCTGTAATGGAGAGGACCGTCACTTTCATATCTTCGCCGATGAAAAATTCTGCGGGACATACTAAGTTGCCCACATTTTCAATAATGATGAGATCCAACGCATCCAATTCTAGCTCACCTATGGCCTCACGAATCATATTCGCATCTAAATGGCAACCGCCGACGGTGTTAATTTGAATCACTGGTACTCCTGTGGCATGAATGCGCTCCGCATCTTTGTCGGTAAATAAATCACCTTCAATGACAGCGATGCGATAGTCCTTAGACAAGGTTTGTAAGGTCGACTCTAACAAAGATGTTTTCCCCGCCCCTGGAGATCCTAATAAGTTCATCACTAAAATGCGTTTCTCTTTAAATTGTTGTTGTAGTGTTTCTGCAATGGCATCATTTTTAGCCAATACATTTGTCATTACTTGTACTTCCATGGTACTCCTTTAATCCATATCGATAGATGCCACCCGCAGTTCACGGCCTTGCAGTTCTTCCACCGCAAAGCTTTCACAGTGGGGACATACATGGCGATACTGTTCCATTGAAAATGTCTGATGGCACTCTAAACAACGCCCTTTCATAGGGATCGTTTCAATCTCTAATGTGGCTCCCTCTGCCGGTGTACCTCGAGTCACCGCATCAAAGCAAAAGTGCAATGCCTCTGGTTCAACCCCAGATAAGGCTCCGATCTGTACCTGTATGGCATGGATGATGGTGCCTTGGTTCGCCGTCAGCGTGTCTAGCGCCACATCCACAATTCCCTCAGCGATGGCCATTTCGTGCATAATAAGCCTCGTATAATCCTTCTAACATCATAGTAGTCGTCACAGAGCCTACACCACCTGGCACAGGTGTGATGGCAGACGCCACTGCACTGGCAGAGGCGAAATCCACATCGCCCACGGTCTGTCCCTCTAGGTCGTTGATACCTACATCAATAACAACGCAGCCCTCTTTCAACATAGACCCGTGCACCATGTGCGCTTTGCCTACGGCAGCTATAACCACATCAGCTTGGGCTAATTCACCTTCTAAGTTTTGGGTTCTAGAGTGGCAGATCGTCACTGTCGCATTCCGTTTTAGCGCCAATAGCGCCACTGGTTTGCCCACCACTTGGCTACGGCCTAGGACAACTACTTTTTTACCTGCCAGCTCAATGCCATAATGGTCGATAATCGCCATGCACGCTTTTGGCGTACACGGCACATAGCCGCCCTTGCCAGAACTTACCAAGCCAATGTTGTACGTCGTCAATCCATCAATGTCCTTCGCGGGATCCAAGGCGCCAATCACCACTTCGCTATCGATGTGTTTCGGCATCGGCATCAACGGCAACACACCGTAGATACGTTCATCTGCATTAAATCTGTGAATCACTGCTTCTACCTCTTCTTGGGTAGCCGTCGCTGGCAATTCCACTAATTCTGTGCCGAAGTTCGCCCCTTTTGCCACTTTTTCCATAAATGTAGCATACATTTTGGCAGCGCTATCGTCACCGACTAGCAAAATCCCTAATGTAATCGTCACACCTTGGTCCACCAAGGCTTGCATATGTTCCAGTAGCACAGCTTTGCGAGCTTGTGCCACTGGTTTACCTAATAATTCTATCATCCTGTCCTCACATTCCGAGTTAGTTACTACACATCTGTTCTACACGTCACTGAGGGATACACCAACATTCCCCGATCAGTGATCATTGTTATCGGCTAACATATACCATCACCGATTCCCTTTGTTATCGGCTGAAATATACTGTCACCGATTCTCCTTGTTCCAAGGTACTGCCTACTGGCTCATCCTGTGAAATCGCGTAACCACTGCCGTTCGGCTTGAAGGTCAAGCCCGCTTCATGCACCCAATCGCGCACTTCTCCATAGGCATGGCCTGTAAAATTCGGCACAATAATCGACCCATCTTGATTCCGCTGTACCGTTAATACCTTTGCAGTTGCTTTCGCTGCATCTTTGTCGCTATGCTTGCTCCGTGTTGGTGAAAGCTTATAGTACCGCACTAATTGTGACATCACATCTTGGAATACTGGCGCTACAATTTGACTACCATAGTATGTGCCTTGCGGGTCATCAATCACGACTAATGCCACAAAGTGAGCATCTTCTACAGGTCCATACCCGATAAAGGAGGCAATATAGCGACCATTCAAATAACCACCATGTTCAGCATCTAATTTTTGTGCCGTCCCTGTTTTACCAGCAAATTGATAGCCTTCTACATACGCTTTATGTCCGCCACCTTCGGAGACTTCTTTCTCTAAAATATCTGTAATCTGTTTTGCAATACTTTCAGGAATTGGTTGACCTTGCTCCACATCCTTCGCTTCTTTAAAGATAGAACCATCCGGATTTACAATGGATTTGATAATATGAGGTTTCATCATTTTACCGCCATTCGCTAGGGCGCCGAAGGCTTGTACCATTTGCAATGGTGTTACCGCAATCCCTTGTCCGATGGACATAGTGGCAGTATCTAATTTACTCATTGTCTTTGGATCAAAGAGGATGCCATCCCCCTCAGCAGGTAGTTCAATCCCTGTCGCTTTACCAAAGCCAAAACGTTTTACATAATCCGTCAAAATATCTCCACCTGTAGTCGTACCCAAGTACACCATACCTGTGTTGAGGGAATATTTTAGAATATCCAGTAAGCGAACCTTACCCCTACCTTTACCGTCCCAGTTTTTTATCATATGCCCATCGATCAGAATGGTACCCGTATCATTGTACACTGTATCTAATTGCCATTTTCCAGCTGCCAGAGCGGAGGCGGCAATAATCGGTTTGAAAGTAGACCCTGGTTCATAAATGCTTACCACCGCATTATTCCGATAGTCTTCAAATTTTAGTTTATTCACATCCGATGCCATGCCTCGATTTTTATTGGCCATCGCCAGGATTTCCCCTGTTTTCGGATCCATAATAATCATCGCTGCACTGCGTGCTTTGGTTTCTGCCATCGCTTTATCTAAAGCCCGTTCCGCTATGAATTGGACCGTCGTATCGATGGTTAAATACACAGACTTTTCTTGATCCGGTAAAAACTTCGTTTGTACCGATTCAAAGACAGGGCGTCCCGCTGTGTCGTTATGAACACTGAGTTTCACCTTGTTACTGCGAATCAAATCATCTAAGGCAGATTCTAAGCCCGCTTTTCCCTCTGCATCGGCTTGTCCATCTTCATTGAAACCAACAAAGCCAAGGACTTGTGCCAACAGGGTATTGTTAGGATAATAGCGACGGCTTTCTTTTTCCAATCGAATGTAGGTCATATCTTCTTTTTTCTTCAACGCTTCTACCGCATTGGAGTTCGGCACGTCCAACAAACGATCGAGCCAGATAAAACCGGTATCTTCCTGTAATCTGTTGAGGATTTCCTCTCTGGAAATGCGCAGATACGGCGCCAATAAGTCCGCTACTTCTTCTGGTGACTTATCGCCATCTTTGCGCAACATCGCAGGGTCTGCCACCACTGAGTTTACCGTCACGCTCAGAGCCAACGGATTTCCGTTGCGGTCATAAATGGTCCCCCTCGGCGATTGGAGAATCCGATTCTTTACAAATTGATTGGAAAATTGTTCTGTATAGTCACTATGAAATATAATTTGTACCGCCGTATAGCGAATCACCAAGAGTAAGGCCGTTGCCAAGGTAAGAAGCAACCACGTCCTAGCATTGCCAAATAGCCGTTTTCGTGCTCGTTGCATGTTCATGGTACTACTCCTTTCCTTTCAATCTTCGATACTTCGCCAATCCTGCCTCCTGCAGAGCCTCTGGCGTATTCTCTATAGCCCCCGTTTGGACCCGCTCTAGCAAGGTTTGCATAACCTCTTTCACATAGGGTGTTACCAAGGCTGGCAGCCCTTTATCGTAGTGTAAATCTTTCGTGTGCACCGGCATCGCTGTTGCCAATGCCACCATCCGCTGTCCATAGGCTTCCGATGGGGAAGGTTCTTTCGTGCCACCACCGATGACATCTGCCACCCCTAGGTCTTTCAAATACTGCATGGCCTCCACTAGATCCTTCGTTTCTCGAAACACGCCGTCCCGCGATTCTTTCTGCATCCATTTTCGCAGATCTGCCGATGCATTGGCCACGTAAAAGTGAAAGCGCATATGACGTTCTACGAGCCATGTCACTAAGTTCACAAACTCTTTGGCATAGCCCAAGCGAGTCAATATATCTCTCGTCATCTTGGCGCCCACTGTATCGTGGTTGCGATCGGTAATACGCCCATTGTGAAAGCCTCGAACGCCTTCCACGCCTTTTCCTACATCGTGGAGCAAGGCCGCCCAGCGCAGTACCAAGTTCTGTGGCACCGCTTTCACCACCGCCAAGGTATGGTGCCATCCATCATGTATGTGATGTTCTGGGGCTTGTGGCAAGTCCACTAAATGGGTTAACTCTGGTAAAATCGGAATCCGCCGAGACTGACCCTCCATGGTTTGTTGACAATTTTGGTCATTCAAATGACTGCGCACCAACGCATCTAAGGCGAGGTCTACATGGTCGCTGAGCAACATTTTTTCGATTTCTATCCGCACTCGTTCTAGGGATAATCCTTCCACTCGATACAGGTTTGGCTCGATGCCAGCCCATGTACTAGGGTCGATGGTAAATCCCAATTGTCCCGCAAACCGACATAATCGGAACATGCGCAACGCATCTTCTTGAAAGCGCTCTTGACTAGACCCGATGGTGCATAGTCGACGCGCCGCAATATCTCGTAACCCGCCGACTTCATCGCGAATTTGTCCACTTTCAGAGAGAGCCAAACCATTGATGGTAAAATCTCGTCGATGCACATCCTCTAAAAAGGTAGATGGATACTGCACCGATACAGGCCGATGGCTGTCGTCGCCATACTGTTCGCTGCGATAGGTCGCCACCTCGTAGGCATGATCCCCGCATGACACCACGACGACACCGAACGAGGCGCCCACTACGTTGGTTGCGGTAAAGCCCGCCGTCCGCAGTACATCGATGACTACCTCTGGCATGGCCGAAGTGACGATATCGTAATCGTGGGGAATGCGCCCCATCTGGATGTCTCGCACAGCACCGCCCACAATATACGCCTCATGGTGCGCCGCTTGCAAGGTCTGCAAAATGCGCACTGCTCCTTGGTAGGTGGAGGTTTCTTTGTATGCTTCTATTTCCATCCTAATTCCTCTCTATTTCTGATGTGCCAAGCGATTCGTAATCTCCATTCCTGTTTTCGTTCTCGCAAGGCCCCCTTCGCTCGTTTCCCGTAGCGCTTCTGGCAAGGCTCGTCCTATGGAATCCATAGCACCGATCACTTCGTCTGCTGGAATACGACTGCGTAACCCTGCCATAGCCATTTCTGCCGCTGCTAAGGCGTGGACCGCATAGATACCATTCCGCTTCACGCACGGCACTTCTACAAGACCTGCCACTGGATCGCAGACCAAACCAAGTACATTTTTCATACACAAGGTCATAGCCGTCACAATTTCTTCTGTCGTGCCACTCATCATAGCCACCGCACAAGCAGCCGCCATAGCTGCTGCCGTACCTACTTCGGCTTGGCAACCGCCCACAGCACCTGCCACACAGGCTTGGTTCGTCACCACATTGCCAACCCCTGCGGCTGCTAAAAATCCATTGATGTAGGCTGTATCATCACAATTGTACACTTCCCCTACTGCTTGCATAACGCCTGGTAAAATACCGCAAGCCCCCGCCGTAGGGCACGCTACGATGCGAAACATTTTTGCATTCGCTTCGTTCACGGAAATCGCGTACCGCAATGCTCGGTATGTGAGGTCACTCAAAAAGACTGGCTTTCGTTCGTCTAATTGTTTGGCTTGCCCACCGGACATTCCGCTCTTACTTTTTCTTGTATCTTCAATGCCATCGCGCACAGACTCTTTGAAAATCTGAATGCGGCGACGGATTTCATCGAGTACTTCCTCTTTCGTAGAGTCCGTACTCTCTATTTCTGCCCGCAAGACCACTTCGGGAAAGGAAATACTTTCACGGTCTGCGAAGCGTACAATATCTTCGATAGTATCGTATAAATAACTCATAATCTCCTCTATTCCAAAGGTTCAAAATACATCACCGAGGAAATGCCTGGCACTTCCTTAATCTGTTGTAATGCCACTTCGTCTACATCGGAGTCCGTGGAAATGAGCATCACCGCTTCTGACCCTTTTCGTTTACGGAACACACGCATACTAGAAATGTTGATGCCCGCTAAGCCTAAAATATGGGTCACCCCTGCAATCACGCCCGGTTGATCCGTGTGGAACGCAATGATTTGATGCTCTTCCCCCGTGATGTCTACATCGATGCCATCAATATTGGTCACCGCCACTCTGCCACCACCGAGAGAGGACCCAGTCACAGACATATGCTTGCCGTCTTTGCCATACATATTGAACCGCACCGTGTTCGGATGACCTGCATCCACTTCGGACTCGATGAAAGTATACTGAAAGTTCTCTTGCTGTGCAATTTCCAAGGAGTCACGGATGCGCGCATCATCTGCATCCATACCGAGCAACCCTGCCACCAAGGCACGATTCGTACCATGACCACGATAGGTTTTCGCAAAAGAACCATATAATGTCATCGTCACACTGTCAGGGCGTTCATGAAACATAGACAACGCCATCTTTCCCAACCGCGCAGCCCCTGCCGTATGTGAACTAGAAGGACCAATCATAACCGGTCCAATAATATCAAAAATACTACTCAAAGTAGGTACCTCCTATTATCTATGTAGGAATATGTTATGTATTACCTGTACCTTATATCATACCATATTTGAGGCCTTCTCGTAAAAAGAAAAGAACCTGATCTCTCATAAGAGAGATCGGTTCTTTAATTCATTTCATATCACACCGAACAGCAAACTAAGCAAAGCGCAAGTTTGCAACTGACACCGCCACAAGCGCCCTTCCCTTGAGGAACGCCATTACGAGTAGCAGCCTTTGTGGCGCCCCCTTACTACCTAAACCACACAAACGTAAGAAGACCGTAACATACCCCTGAACAAACATAACCACTGTATAGTTTGAGAAGGGGTGTGTTACGGTCTTCCCTTTATCTTATTTAGTTAACACGCCACAAGGCTGCATAGCGAAACAAGAGACGACTTAGCCCAAGATCGCTTTCATATCTTCTTCTGGTGTTGTAATCGGATGTAAGTTGAATTTTTCAACTAAGATGCCAAGTACTGTGCCGGACAAGAATTTTGGCAAGGAAGGTCCGATGTAGATGTTGCGGATGCCTAAGGACAATAATGTTAATAGGATACATACCGCTTTTTGTTCGTACCAAGACAATACTAATGTCAATGGTAATTCGTTTACGTCACATTCAAAAGCGCCTGCTAATGCTACTGCTACTTGGATCGCAGAGTACGCATCATTACATTGACCCATATCTAAGATACGAGGTAAGCCACCGATTTCACCGATGTTAAGGTCGTTGAAACGATATTTACCACATGCAAGAGTCAATACCATTGTATCTTCTGGAGTTTGTTTTACGAATTCAGTGTAGTAGTTACGGCCTACTTTAGCACCGTCGCAACCGCCTACCAAGAAGAAATGTTTAATAGCGCCAGCTTTCACCGCATCAATTACTTTATCAGCTACGCCAAGTACTGTACCATGACCGAAACCAGTTGTTACTTCTGTACCACCGTTGATACCAGTGAATCGTTGTGGCTCTTTGTAACCACCTAATTCAATAGCGCGTTCGATGACTGCAGAGAAATCTTTTGTGCCATCTTCGTTGTGTTCCACATGACCGCAGCCATCGAAACCAACCATGTCAGTTGTGAAGATATTTTTAATATATGTTTGTTTTGGTGGCATAATGCAGTTTGTTGTGAACAAGAATGCACCTGGAACCCCATCAAATTCTTTTTGTTGGTTTTGCCATGCAGTACCGAAGTTACCTTTCAATTGAGGATGTTTTTTCAATTCAGGGTACGCATGACATGGAAGCATTTCACCATGTGTATAGATGTTAACGCCTTTACCATCAGTTTGTTCCAATAACATTTTAAGGTCGTGTAAGTCATGGCCTGTTACAACGATGAAAGGACCTGGTTCTACTGTTAAAGGTACAGTTGTTGGCACTGGAGTACCGTATGTAGTTGTGTTGGCTTTGTCTAACAACGCCATGCAAGCAAGGTTGATGCCACCGAATTCCATCAATAAGCCTAACCATTCTTCTGCGCTGTGGTCTTTTGCCATTTCAACAAGGCCTTTTACAAACCAAGCATCAACTTCTGGATCATTGTAGCCCAATACTGCTGCATGCCATGCATACGCAGCCATACCACGCATACCTAATAACAATGTGGAACGCAAGGAAACGATGTCTTCATGACCTTTCCACAATTCTTCCCAATCAAAGTTAGGAATATTCGCATCTAATTTGTTATGCGCATTGTTGATTACATCGATGAACTCTTGTACACGATCTTCAGAGAAGTTTACGTTTGTTACGCACATGAATAAACCACGTTTTAACAATTGTACGTTGTCTAACGTTACTTCTGTAGCTTGCATTGCACGAGCTAACCCGATCAACGCTGCTGTTAATTCGTCTTGTAAGTTTGCAACCGGTGCTGTTTTACCACACACACCTCGTACTGTACAACCATTTGGTTGCGCTGTTTGTTCACATTGGAAACAGAACATACTCATGATAAACCTCCTTGGGAACTTTGCCCTTAACATGTATACTACAACATACTTTTTGTATTGCTTTAGACATCTCACTAGACAATTACTTTCATAGTGAAAGCCCTCTCAAGGGCAATCTAGCAGTGTCTTGTTATCTATACATGTAGTATAGTATACTGAAAGCAGAAAAAACGTATCCTTGGCTACACTTTATCACATAAAATATCATTTCATATATAGTATAATGAATAAATAAAACGTATATCATATTCAATCTTGCTATTTACGGAGGTCCCATGTCGACATTACATCCAACGTTAGAAACATACATGAATACGATTCAACAATCCCCCCTATGCGCTCATATTGCGCCAGAAAATTTATCACTTTTCTTGTCTCAAGCGCATGTGAAAGTACAAAGTTTCAAAAAAAATTCTTTCATTGCCATTGCTGGGGACCCTATGGAGGGCATTGGTATCTTGCTAGAAGGACGCGCCTTGTTAACACGAGAGAACATGTTGGGACAACGAACCATCGTAACAGAACTACAACCGTCCTCTATGTTCGGGGAAGCTTTACTCTTTAGTAATCATCCCCTATGGCCTGCTACGATCGAAGCCACGAAAGATGCTATCGTGTTGTTCTTACCGATTGAGACTTTCACTAAGGCATTTCCGGACTGCCAATCCTGCCAAATCCAGTTGCTCACAAACCTCATGCATGACCTGTCTGAAAAGGCGATGCAACTGACTCGCAAGGTCCACTACCTATCCCTAAAAGGGATGCGCGAAAAAATCTTCGCCTATTTTATGGACCTTCATCGAGTGCAAAAAAAGAACATCCTCACCTTGCCACACAATCGGCAAGAAATGGCGGACGTCCTCAACGTGAGCCGCACCGCTCTCAGCCGTGAATTAGGCCGTTTGCAAGACGAACGGATCATCCAATTCCACGGCAAAGAAGTAGAGCTTGTAGATATCGAAACCATCCAAGATTTTTCATTTTAATAGAAAAGCCCCTACCGCTTCCGAGTCTTTCGACCTGGAAGGGTAGGGGCTTTTTGTATCTTCTAGGAAGTTACATCTTTAGGACTTATTTCATTCCCATAGCCTGCATCAACATTTTGATTTGTGCTTTCATTTCTTCATTGTCTTGAGCCATTTTGTTGTAAGATTCCTTCATTTCTTGGTTTTCTGCTTTGATGTTTGCATTATCTACCAATACTTGTTCGTACGCTACTTTTTGGCGTTCGTTCTCTTGTTTCAATGCAGATACTTCATCTTGCATTACATATACAGAGGAGATCGGGCCCGCTTTATAACGTTCAGGAATTGCTTTTTCTTCTGGACTCCAGCCAAATTTATGAGTCACGCCAGCATTCACCATATTTTGATGTTGACCTAATGTAACACCTACGTGGAACATAGTCGCTTCTTGCGTGTAATGTGCAAGACCAATAGCCGCTGCTGTTTCATTACGATAATTACCAATGCCCGCCATGATTTGTGTCGGTTCTAATGGGTCATATTGTAATGGTTTCAACGCTGCTAAAGCAGCTGCTTTAGCACCAGCTTTATAGGCTTCGCCAGTAGCTTGGTTCAGAACGTTGTTCGCTGTACCTTTCAACTGATCTACGTTGACACCGTCAGTGCCATTGATACCAGGTGCCACATTTAGAATGCGGTTACCGCCGTTATCTAAGCCATTCGCTGTCAATGTCACAGCTGGGTTCGCTTTGCCATTGGCATTGTTGGATTCAATCACCACACCCAATGGTGTCACATTCGTTGTGATAGCCGGTTCAGGTTTACCATCTTTACCAGGACGATATACAGTATATTCACTGCCTGACCCGTCATGTTTCACAGATGTATTAAACTCTGCCGGTTTACCTGTTTTCTCATCGATCACAGGTTTTACCTTACTATCTTTGTCGATGAAAGTAGGTTTAAATACGCCAGTGTAATCGGTAGAACCATCACCCATGTGAACGTTTTTCGCCAACTTAACTGTCATGGACGCCGGTGTTTTCACCGTTCCATCTGCATTTTTAACAGCTTCTTTAGCAATAACGCCGATATTATTGTCAGTCAACTTAGCCGCATCTGCGCCACCATTGATATTCAATACTTCGCCAAGGCCAACCACAGCCGTCACATCTTTGTTATCGCCTGTGAACTTACGAGCGCCTGCTAGACGGTCGCTAACCACTTTCAATTGATCTTCCGTCGCTGCACGACCAGATACAACTGTCGGGTTTGCTACATTCCAGTCTTTGTTTTGCAAGCCTGTCACAAATCCCTGTTTTCCATCAATGGACACAGCTTTGTCGTCAGCTTTACCACCACTGAAATTAGTTACGCCATTGTCTTTGAACTCAACTTTGCCAGAGTTTGCACCATTAGTAATGGAGTTGATACTTGTTAAGTCGCTAGCTAATTGTACTTTTAACTTGCCATCTACGTTATTCACGCCAATGTTTTTATCCGTTAATTTATCCTTAGCTGCACCACCAATAATATCTACCGTTTGGTTCAATTTCTTAGCGATCACTTTGGATTTGTCAGTACCTTGTGCATCATCACCAGCATATTTCACGCCGTCATCCATCGTAGCTACTTCATGTTTCACTACAACTTCTTTACCAGCATTGTTAGGATCCGGATGTTTCGTTTCATATACGATACGAGTCATGCCGTCTTTACCATTAGCACCATCTGTGCCATCTACACCGACTACACCTTTGTCGCCTTTGATGGAAAGACCGTTTTTACCATCTTTACCGTTCAAGCCGATAGATCCGTCCTTACCATTGATCACAACTGCAGATCCGTCTTTACCGTTCACGCCGATAACGCCGTCAGATCCTGGTTTGCCATCTTTGCCGTTAACACCTGGTTCACCTTTTTCACCAACAGTCACTACCGCATCTGTACCCGGTTTACCGTCTTTGCCTGGTTCACCTTTTACAGTGATCGTATTTGTTGTTACAGATTTAGATGTTAAATCTTTGTTCAACTTCACGGTTACTGTTGTGTTTCCTTGACCATCTTGTTCAATGGAAGTTAATACGTTTTTGCCGTCATAGTTTTTATCTGCATCCGTAGCGTTTGCTGGAATTTCCGCAGTACCTTGGATTTTCACTGTAGAGCCAAGTTTATTTGTTTTAGCTCCGCCAGTGTTTGCATCAAAGACTAAGCCTTTGTCCACTAAACCAGTCGTAGCAGATTTCAATTGATCTTCTGTAGCCGCTCTTCCAGATACAAAGCTTGGATTTGTTACATCCCAAGTTTTGTTATCTAAACCAGTGATGAAGTTACCTTCTGTCGCTTTTGCATCAGCTGCTGGAGTTTTGCCATCTGCACTTGGTGTGACAGATTGTTTACCTACGGTCACGCCAGAGGCTACCACTTGACCTTTACCACCATCTACTTTCACAGTATTCGTGCCAGTACCTGCT
>CAUQLO010000042.1:0-16690 GCA_963518725.1 uncultured Veillonella sp.
ATTGGCTTCCCAAGGTATCGTTAACGGTTACCCAGATGGCACTTTCCAAGGCCAATCCAACATCACTCGTTTTGAAATGGCTCAAATGGTAGCAAAAGCTATGGCTCGTCAAGGTCAAGTTGATGCTGAACAAAACGCTATCATCAACCGTTTAGCTAACGAATTCTCTACAGAATTAAACAATTTGGGCGTACGTGTTTCCACATTGGAAAACAAAGTAGGTAACTTCGCTTTCACTGGTGATGCTCGTTTACGTTATACTGGTACAGATGATGCTCGTAAATCTACATTTGACTATCGTGCACGTGTGCAATTTGATGCAACTGTAAATGATAATACAAAAGCAGTAGTTCGTTTGGCAACTAATGATAAAGTATTCGGTGAGGGCAAGGTTGAAACTAGCGTTGACAATGTATATGTACAACACAACTTCGGCAAATATGCAACTGCTACAGTAGGTCGTCAAGATTTCGTAATCGGTAATGGTCTTGTGTTTGATGATGTATTTGAAGGTGCAGTAGCAACTGTAGGTAAAGATAATTTAAATGCTACAGCAACGTATGGTTTCTTAAATGGTGATACAACTCCTGTTTCTTATTACCAAGTAAATTATAAACCAGTTGAAAATGTTGCAGTAAAAGGTTATGTATTAGACTTACACAAAACAGATTACCCTAGCATCCATGGAGCTACTTTAGATGTTAACTTCGGTGGACATAATAAAGTTTGGGCTGGTGGCGAATATGCTAAAGTTGAAGGTCAAGGTGCAGCTGGTGAAGCATGGATTGCAGGCTTAGGCTATGGTGAAGCAGATACAGAAAAAGTCGGCACTTGGGGTGTGAAAGCTCATTATTACGATGCAAAAGCTGAATCTCCAGTAGCAGTTCCAACATGGGATTTGATTGGTCAAAAACACAAAGGTTTCTTTGCAACAGTTGATTACACTGTAGCTAAAAACGTAGGTCTTTCTGCGTTTGCTACAATCAACACTAAAGAACTAGATACAACTAAAAACGAATATAAAACTGCTCCAGAATCCTATCGTGCAGAACTTAACTACAAATTCTAATTTGTTAGTTACACATACAAAAAAGAACTCCTTCGGGGGTTCTTTTTTTGCTCTATAGCCCTTAATGAGATTCTTGTATATAGATAAGTAGTAAGCTGCTGTTGTATTGCGCTGGTATAGTAAGGGATATATTCTTCATGGTACTTTCATCTATCTTGATTTTATTCATTATGCTAGATATGTATGCATGAATATATATCATGTCAAAATAGACTTTCAGTAATCAAAATGTAGAATTATATGATGTGTTTGATTGTATTTAATATATAGTTGTGATAAGATAAAGGCATGAGATTAAGGTACAGACGAGTCATGACAACTGTACTTGCGAATGTGAGGAAACAAGGATACTCCATTTACTATATATGTTGGTGACTTTCAGAAATGCATGTACCTATTTTATATTTATGTAGTAGGGTTATATGTGAGGTATGAATTATGAAAAAATATGTAGCCGTGTTAGCAGCAACAGCTGTACTAGGGGTGACATCTGCTTTCGCAGCGCACCCATTTTCCGATGTAACAGCGCAAGAATGGGCGTACCAAGCCGTTGAACGTTTAGTCGCAGAAGGCGTTATCGAAGGCTATCCTGATGGGACTTTCAAAGGACAACGCAACATCACTCGTTATGAAATGGCGCAAATGATCGCTAGAGCCGATGCACACAAAGATGAAGTGACAGCGGAACAAAAAGCGACTATCCAACGATTGGCTGTAGAATTCGCTAACGAATTACAAGCATTTGGCGTTCGTGTGAATAAACTTGAGGACCAAGTGGGGAATTTTAAATTTAGTGGGGATTTACGTGTACGGTATGATAATAATATTGGTGAGGGTAAGGATGTTGTGACCACAGAGGGTCAATCTGCATTCCGTTATCGAGCTCGATTACAGTTCAATGCTGCTGTTGATGATAAAACAAGTGCAACAGTTCGATTAAGTACGGGGGATACACAATTTAATGAAGAGGGACAATCTCCGACAAGTGTTGATCAATTGTATTTAACTTATAAGGTTAACGATGCAATTACGGCCAATGTCGGTAGAGAAAATTATATCATCGGTAATGGGCTCATTTATGATGAAAGATTTGATGGTGTAGTGGCACAATTAGGAACTAGAAAGTTAAAAGCAAAATTAGCCTATGGATATATTGTAGATAATGACAAAAAAGAAGTTAATATTTATGAGTTAAACTATCTACCTTCAGAGCATATCTCTGTAAAAGGATTTTATTTAGACCGCCATGGCTCCAAAGCTGTATATGGTGGAGGCGTAAAAAGAACGACTGATGTGTTTGGTGGAGCTGTAGACTTTCACTTAGGAACAGATAATAAAATCTGGATCGGTGGTGAATATGCAAGAAAAGAGCGACAAGGTGCTGATGGAGAGTCGTGGATAGCGGGTATTGGATATGGTAAAGCTGATATTACAAAACCTGGTACATGGAGCATTAAAACACAATATTTTAATTTTAAACGGGACACCTTTGTAAAATACACAACATATAATACTACTAGATCATACTTTCACTATTCAAATGGATATGCCAATGCAAAAGGGTGGCTAGTGACTGCCGACTATACATTACGAAAAAATCTTGGTTTAACAGCCTATGCTAGTATGAATAGTAACCGTATTGTTACAGAAAAGTCTGATGAAAAAATCAAACTACCAGAATTCTACCGTGTAGATCTTAACTACCAATTCTAATAGGATATACAAAAGAACTCCTTCGGGGGTTCTTTTTGCTTTCCATGCTGAAATGTATTTTTTTATATGATATCTACTATAGAGGAATACGTCTATATAATATCTACTGTAGTTGAGTAGTTCAGATCCATATCTCAGACTTTTACAGACGATGATTCGTGATGTATACGGATAGAGGAGATAGTATGTATGGTAAGGAATATGGGATATACGAAAAAGAATATGTGGTATAAGAATTACTAAGTCTGCCACCTGAATCGGCTATAATCTGTGCATTACAATCTATGGGAACCATGATATAATATAAAGTAACAGATTTCAGTGTTAGGAAACGGAAGGTGTTATGATGAATGATTGGCTATTTTCGTTGATTAATGGTTTGGCGAATGGGAATATATTCTTGGATGCATTCATGATTGTGGTATCCAAGGCTGTGCCGTACCTCTATATATTGCTATTGGCGTGGCTCTATGTGCAAGGGTTCCGTAAGGGCAGTTTCAAACTTCGTGGTGAAAGTTTCGCCACCGGTGTATTGTTGCTGCTTTGCCTTATTGGTAGTTTTGTGTTAGGGTCCGTATTCTATGAAAATCGTCCTTTTGTAGATCATCCGGATGCGATTCTTATTTTGAATCATGCGGCGGATGCTAGCTTTCCAAGTGACCATGCAGTAGGAACGATGGCCATTGCTTGTGGTATCTTGTTCTATGATTGGAGCTTGGGTACGAAGATGGTCTATGGATCGATCCTAGTAGGTGTTTCACGGGTCTTTGTGGGCAACCATTACCCTGGGGATATATTGGGGGCTTTCATCCTCGTATGGGTCATCACAGCAGTCTATAACAAAACGATACGCCGAGGGGTGGTTCGTGCCTATAGAGGGTTAGATAAACGATTGATGGGCGAGTATATGCGGAGATTTTCGAGACGTCGGAGATAGGGTATCATCAATTTACGACATATATTGCCACATATAGTGTATAGGAGGTTAGTTATGAATTTTGAAAGTTCGGCAGGTCCGCAACAGTATAGCGATTCTGTGTATGAGGTTGTATTTACACCGGTGCTAGAACGTCCAGAGTATCAAGGGGAGCCGATTCACTCTCTATTATTGGAATTACAAAACAAAATGGGGGAGTCCGATTTTAATCAGTATATCAATAGCTTAATTAGTGTGAAATATAATGGTACGGCTTTGTGGTTGATTACGAAAAGTGAGCGGAATCGTACGCTCATTGAAGGTCGTTTCTTGCCGTTACTTCGTGAAGTGTTCAAAGTAGCAGCGCCTCGTATTATTTCACAGCCGTAATTACTATATATGATAGTAATTATAGATACGGATATTTAGAATATTCATGAAAGCTCTGTCTTAGGACGGAGCTTTTTGTACTTTCAGATGAGGTAACTTTCATACAAATGAGAAAAATTATCATTGACATAATCCAACCTGTGACGTATGATAGGTAGTAAAGAAGTGTGTTTATGTAACCAGTCAAGCAAGTATTAAATATGGAGGCATATATATGAGTCAACGTGGGATTGTGTTAGCAACATTTGGATCGATTTACGGCGATGCGGTGGAATCATCAGTAGGCGCAATGGAACGTCGCATTGTGGAAATGTACCCTGGCGTGGAAGTGCGTCGTGTGTTTCTATCCGATGCATTGGTAGATAAATGGAACGAAAAATATGATACAAAAGTGTTCACTTTGAGTGGCGCTGTGGAAAACCTAGCGAGCATGGGAATTACAGATGTATTTGTACAACCATTCGCATTAGTGTGGGATCAATGCTATGTGCAAATGCGCAAGGAGATTATGAAAGAAGCCCATGACCGTGGCTTGCGTGCAACGGTGGGAAAACCGTTGTTGAACTCCTTAGGGGTGAAGAACTACGCGGATGATTACTCCGATACGATTGAAGCGATTATTAAGCATATCAACATTCGAGCGTTGAATAAAACGGTGCTCTTGATGGCGAATGGTCAAAATCAATTGGAGTATAGCGCATTGCAATTAAAATGCTTGTACGGGGCGGGCCAAAACGTAGTGGTATTCACGGCGAATGGATTCCCGAACTTTAAACAAGCATTGACCTTGTTAGAGCGATTGGATCATCAAGACGTATTGGTGGTGCCATTGGCGCTCATCGGGTCGGCACATTTGATGGATTACTTAGGAGGCGACCGATCCGATTCCATCGCTACCTTGCTAGGACAACAAGGCTATGGCGTGTCCATTTGGAACGAAGGATTGGGAGAAAATCCGCATATTCAAGAGTTATTCATGAAACATTTGTCCCAAGTGATTCGCAGTGCAGAACGTCGTACCTTACGCCAACGCGAAGGCGGCGAAGGAAATGTGAAACAAGGCGCGTTTAGAACGGCTTAAAACTTTTTTATTTGTGTTTTTTTCCAATCAAAACTTGACACCGTTTCTGACACAAATAAGATTTACATTACTAAATAATGAATGTATAATTAAGGTACAAATTGGGCTATGAATCCCAAAACTAACTTTATATTATCCTTCGGGATAAAAAAGAAGAGGTTGTAACAAAATGCATGCTTTTACGCTTTTGTTACGGCCTCTTTTTGCTTGTTGTGGGGATATGGGGTATAATGAAAGTATATTTGTATTGACAAAACTATTATATTTTGATACAAAATAAGTAGTAAAACGGTATTGTCTTAGAACATACCACTATGCCCGCTACTTATGTAGTGGGTTTCTTTTTGTGTGGAAAGGGAATATGAAATATGATACCCCCTTTAAAACATATGATAAACAAATAGATATGAATTTATAGTTGATGAGAAAACGATAGTATGAATATTCTAATAACGGGGAACTGCGGGTTTATAGGTAGCCATTTCTTGCGATATATGATGAATACCTATCAGAATGATTTCTTTATATGCTTAGATGCTTTAACCTATGCAGGTAATGAAGAGAATATTAAGGATTTGCTCGGTGATAAGCGGTTGACGCAGTATGTTGGGATGATTTGTGATGCGAAGTTGGTTGAATCTATCTTTGCGACACATAAGCCGGATATGGTAGTACATTTTGCGGCGGAAACCCATGTGGATCGAAGTATTGCAGGTCCTCAAGTCTTTTTAGAGACCAATGTGATGGGTACAGGTGTCCTGCTGGATGCATGCTTACGGCATGGTAGTGTACGCTTTCACCATGTGTCGACAGATGAGGTGTATGGCGCCTTGCCACTAGGCGAAGGAAACCTTTTTACTGAAAGTACCCCATTACAGCCAACCAGCCCTTATGCGGCATCTAAGGCATCTTCGGACCTACTGGCATTGAGCTATTATAAGACCTATGGACTGCCTGTGACCGTATCGAGATGTTCTAACAATTATGGCACTCATCAATACCCTGAGAAATTAATTCCTCTAATGATACAAAAGGCATTGCGAGACGAGCCACTGCCTGTCTATGGAGATGGACTGAACGTGCGAGATTGGATACATGTGCTGGACCATTGCAGAGGGATTGATATAATTCTTCAGACGGGGGTACCAGGTGAGGTATATAACATAGGTGCCAATGAAGAAATGGCGAATATTGATCTAGTGAAGCGGATACTAGATTGTGTAGGGAAACCCTATGAATTAATTACCTATGTAGAGGATCGCTTAGGACATGACCGACGATATGCTATTAATAGTGAAAAATTGCAGACCTTGGGGTGGAAACCAGAGTACACGTTGGAGGATACCTTGGGGGAAGTTGTGGAGTGGTATAGAAACGTATTGATAGAAAATAACGTGTAGAAATAATATGAAAATGGTAAGGAAGAAAATTTGATGAATACCTTAAGTGTATTAATTTTAACTAGAAATGAAGAAAAACATATTCGTGATTGCATAGAAAGTTGTTTGCCAGTAGCTGATGAAGTTATTGTGATTGATGATGGTAGTACTGATCAAACCGTTGCTATAGCGGAAAGTTTGGGGGCAAAGGTAGTCCAACATGCATTAGCACAAGACTGGGCTCAACAACGTATGTTTGCTATAAGCCAGGCAAGTTGTGAGTGGATTTTGTTTGTCGATGCAGATGAAAGACTTTCTTCAGATTTATCTCAAGAGATACGAAATATGATTCGGACGGATATAAAGAAGTCGTTTACCATACAACGTGAAAATGTATTTCACCATAATAAAGCTACACATGGTGTATTACGTCCAGATCGAGTTTTGCGCTTAATGCCCAGAGATGGGGTCACTGTAAATGGTGCCGTTCATGAAACGATAGCTAGTATCTATCCGTCAGAACCATTGCAATTTTCCATGTATCATTACACATACGACACGTGGGAACAGTATTTTAATAAATTTAATTCTTATACTACCGTGGCTGCCGAAACCTATCGTGCAGCTAGCAAACCTGTATCCTTTGTCAAAGATATTCTTATTAGACCTTTGTGGGCATTTATTAAGATGTATGTACTACAAGGTGGTTTTCTAGATGGAAAAATTGGTTGGGTATTATCAGTAAACCATTATTTTTACACGATGATGAAATACGTGAAATTATACCATTTATATAAATCTAACGGTAAATTATAGTCTAGTTAACTTTAAAACATGTCTATATGCTAGATGTGCAGTTAGATATTAGAGGAGTTCGGATGCGAGTTGCTATTTTAGAAAGTATTGTCATGCCGGCAGGGCATGAAGTTGAATTTGATAGAATCCTTGTGAATGAAATGAAACGGCAAGGGCATGAGCCTATGTTTTTTGTGCCGAAAGATTTTCCTTTTAAAGTAGACTATGGTGTGCCTGTTCATGAACTATCTGGTGGACCAGTTATCACCTACGCAGATGCCAATTGGTATCAAAAATTATGGCGGGCTTTGCAACGTGAAAAACGACGTGTGAGATGGTTTACCCATGCTTGTGAGTTAGCTAGATTTGGTGTATGTGATGCCATTATTATCCCGACAGCCACGTATCGGTATGTACGATCCTTGTTGCGCAGTGAATTAAAAAATTCACCCGTACCAGTACATATTATATTCCATGGCATGCGGCCAGATGAAAAAGAAGACTTTGTGAAACAAGCACGTCGTGTAGAACAATATGGAAATATTCATTTACATATTATTAGCTTACGTGATGATATTAGTGATGTAGGCTTACAAAATGTAGATGTTATAGTACCACCAGTATTTTCACCAGTATATTATGATATGAAAGATGTAACGAGAAAACCAGGGCCTATTCGTATAGGATTCTTTGGACAGTTTAGAAAAGAAAAACAATTAGAACCATTTTTACAAGCCTTTACGAAAGCGGAGTTTTCAGTACCGGTTGAACTAGTTGCACAAGGTTCTACACCTACTGTAGAAGATACCATTGCATTTGAAGAATTAATAGCAAAGTATAAACATATTCCGAATATTACATTTCGTCATGAAAGTTTAATTGGTAAGGATTGGGAAGAGGCATTGCTGTCTGTAGATGCTATCGCTATGCCTTATGCAGCAGAACGGTATCGCTATAATTGGGGTGCTATGCTGTTTACGGCCATTGGATTTCATAAGCCTGTATTAGCGTCGCAAGAATTAAATCCTGAGGTGTTTGCAGAATTTAATATAGGCGTTACCTTAGAGTCTTTAGAGGAAGCGAAGATTATTCCAGCCATGGAACGATTGATTTCTTTATTGACAGAACAGCCGGATAGTGTGATTGAAGATATGAAACGAGCTAATGTTACATATGGACATGAGCAGTTGGTAAAAAATATCTTAAATAATTAACAGAGGTATATTATGCATATTTTATTAGCAAATTTTACAAAGATGGTCCAGGATAGTGGAGGCTTAGCAAAGGTAACAAGTGCCTTTGCGAATGAGATGAATCGTCGTGGGCATCGCGTTACATTAGTGTATAGTGATGAAAAAAATGGTGAATTTTACTTCCCAACGGACACAGATGTTAGATTATATGATTTGAGAGATAATCATGGTCAGCGCATTGTGTTCCCAATAGGGATGAAAATAAAGCGAGAAATATATCGTTTATTTAGTAAAAGAAAAGCGCAAACAGTAAATAATGATTTTTCAGAAGAATATTTAATAGAGCCGTTACGTACTATTATTACTGAAATACAACCAGATGTTATCGTTAGTTTTCAACCGGCCGCCTCTAAGTTACTAGTTATGGATTTACAGGTAACAATACCGGTAATTACAATGAGCCATGGGGATCCTGAGGACTACTTTCATACCTATCCGTTTGCGGAAATACCGGCTATAGAGAAGTCTACAATCAACCAAGTGCTATTGCCCTCCTTTAAATCTTGTATTGAAAGACATTTGCCAAAAGCTAAGGTAACTGTTATTGGTAATGCAATCCCTCAATATGAAAAGGCGGTAGATCTATCTGTCCAAAAAGATATGTATCGAATTGGGTTTTTAGCACGATTGGCTAAAAACCATAAACAACCCCATTTACTAGTAGAGGCATTTTGTCGTCTTGCTAACGCGTATCCCAAGTGGGAATTAGTGTTATGGGGAAGTCCGCAAGGTAAGGTGTTCTTTAAACAATTACAAAAGATGGTAAAACAAGCTGGTTTAGAGTCTCGCATTACCTTTGCTGGTCCAACAAATGATGTAGAAGGGGCTTTGTCCACCTGTGATATATTTGCATTCCCTAGCGCTTATGAAGGCTTTGGCTTATCCTTGGGAGAGGCCATGAGTAAAGGGATACCCGCAGTGGGTTTTGCATCATGTAGTGCAGTTAATGAGCTAATTATAGATGGTTATAATGGTATCCTATGCAAAGAGGGTGCAGAAGGATTAGAAGAAGGATTACGCACATTAATGAATAGCCAAGCATTGCGAGTAGAATACGGAAAACATGCGAAAGAGAGTATAAAACAGTATGATCCACAATTGATTTGGGATACTTGGGAAGAATTAATGCAGGATGTGGTGGCTTATAGTAGATAACTCTGTGTAATTTATAGTCGATGGACTAAATGGTAGATTAGAGGAAGAAATATGGAATCATATATACAAGGAAGGGTATTATTTGCATTTTCTACACAAATGCAAATGCTTACTGCTTTGCATCTAGTGAACTATTTTCAGTTAGATGCTGATGCAGTATGTTTGAAGGATCATCTATATAATGCAAAAATATATGTGAAACGCCTCGAGGAATTACATGTGTTTAAATCGGTAAAGTTGATTGATTCTACTGTACCAAATGAGATATCTTTGGTAGGATATACTGAAGTATTTGCCACAAATAAGCCATTTATGGATACATATAAAAATACTTTTAAAAGTCAAAATATACAGATATCTACGTTTGATGAGGGTACATTAAATTATCTAACTTGGTATATGGAAGATATTTATTCGTTATGCGGGTGTAAAACAACATATTTGTATGAACCAAAATTTGCTAATTTTTATAAAGATAATAGGTTCATTATAAAGGAACTCCCTAAAATCAGTTATGAAAACAATGCGTTACTAGAGCAGTTTAATTATCTATTTAATGTGGATGCGACCGAAAAGGGTGCTAGTTTAGAAGAGTTACAAGTTTTTTTCTCACAGCCAGTTAAAAATAAGCTGTCACTGGAAATGAAATGTATAGAGTTATGTAATAGAGTTAAAAATTTCTTTACTAAGAAAACTAAAACCTTAAATTTTTTACAATTACAAAATGTGGTAATTAAAGAAATACAAGAAAAACAACCTAATTTATATAGAAAGTTTCATCCTAGAGAGAAAAAGAGAAATAAAGTCGTCCCTATTCTATCTATGGATTATCCATGGGAAGTATTTTTGCTTAACAATCCGCAAATAAAAGTTTCACAGTATTCATTGTTTTCTAGTGTTTTAATTTCTAATTTTTCATTAGGTAATACTCAAACTATAAAAAATTATTATTTATATCCTTATTTCATGAAAAAAATTGCGGATGATCATATCAAAGGAGTCATAGACGAAGAAGTATTGACTTTCTTTGAAACATTAATAAAAGCAAAACGAGTTATAGTGATTGAGTCGATGTCTGATCTAGAAATGGTGAAAGATATGTAAATACTGTGTTTAAAAGTATCATATATAAGAGGTTATTTCCGTAGTCAATGAAGAAAATGGATAAATATATTATGGAAAATTATAGTCAACATCAATACTCTACGAGTTTTAGATACTCACAAATATTTTCTGGAAATCTACTTATGGTTATTGTTCCCCATCAGGATGACGAGATGAATACAGCAGGTAGCGTCATTTATGGAGCGCTATTGGAAGGAATGCGAGTAATACTCGTATACTTGACTAATGGAGATTATGAATTCCCATTTTCTGTGAGGCAAAAGGAAGCATATGATATGGGGCAGGCGATGGGAATCCCAGAAAAAGATATTATATTTTTAGGGTTTGCAGATAATATTTCTAGACAAATGGTAGAAAATCCTATGGATAATATAACTAGCAAATGGGGGCAAAATAAAACATATGGAAATGATATAATTGCTGACTTTTCAACATTGAAGAATGGTGTTTCCAAAAGTTATTCTTTGCAAAATTATAAGGATGCTATTGAGGAAGTAATTTTACACTTCCATCCAGATGCTATTATAGCTACAGATTATGATAAGCATGTAGATCATCGATTATGTTCCATTATTGTAGAAAAAGTAGTGGCAAGTTTAGTGAAACGTAAGTTATGGAATGGGAAACTGTATAAGGGACTTGCATACGCTACAGCTTATGAAACGGTAAAGGATTATTTTGAAAAAAACCTCAAATCTACTAAAATTAAAATCGATATTGGTGAAGATAATCCAGCTTTAGAATGGAATCAGCGATTACGATTGCCGGTACCAGAGGAATGTAGAACGTATAATATATTAGAGAATCAAATTTACAAGGGAATGTCAAAGCATGTATCTCAACATGCCTATTCTAGAAGTGGACAATTAATCAATGGAGATCAAGTATATTGGGAGAGACGAACGGATAATTTAGCATTGCATGCCAAAATTTCGGTATCATCTGGTAATGAATTATATTTGAATGATATATTAAAATATGATTCACCGCTATTATTAAATGATAAATACAATAGAGAACTTTATATGTGGATTCCTAATGTAGAAGATACGCATCCAATGATAAGAATTGACCTCGAGGAAGCATGTTTTATAGGTGAGTGCATAATTACTGGAGTCACATTAGAGGAGAGTGTTACAGTTCAGGTCGAAACAAGCAGTGGGCAAATGTATACGATAGATTCAGTGACATTGAAGGATTCTTCAATCCAGATTAGTCTTGATAGCTCTCGCAAGGAAACCTATATTATTATTACATTTAGTAGCAATAGTATCATGTTATCTGAAATTGAAATTTTTAACCCCAATACTGTATATAGTTTTTGCCACATATTAGCGGATGAAGAATTCTTATATCATTGGATAGTGTATCCGGGAGAATCTATACCGGAAATAGGTGTATATATCTCTAATTTGAAAATAGATAGTTTAGAATATGCAGAAACAAATTATAAATGGCAAATTAACAGTATTGAAGTTCCGTATAAAGATGTCAATGAATATATTAAAAATCACTTATCTAACGATATTATGGAAGTGAAGGTGATTAATACCTTGACGGGTGCATTCTGTACAGGAACGATAAAAAAAGGAAATTTCTGGGATGTATTAAAATTACGAGGTCATCAAATTGTAGAAAAAATAAGACTCATGAGAGAAGGTCTTTACATTAAGCGAAAAAGTAGAAAGATAAAAGGTAATGCATTATGCAAGAAGAGAAGTTAGTATCAATTATAATCCCAGCATATAAGACCGAGAAATATATTGAAAAATGTTTGAAAAGTGTACAAGAACAAACATATAAAAATTTAGAAATTATTGTCATTGATGATAAGTCCCCAGATAAAACTGGAGAGATTTGCGATAGAATTGCCAAATTAGATACACGAATTAAAGTCATTCATCATGATACTAATAAAGGTGTTAGTAGTGCTCGGAATTCAGGATTAAAAACTCGCACGGGATTATATATTGCTTTTGTAGATGGAGATGATGTTGTTGCCCCTACATTAATCGAAGACTGTGTTAGGTGTATCGAAACAAATCAATCGGATGCAGTAATATTTAATTTAGCTAAAATAGAAAATGGACAAATCATAGAAAGACGGCTTGATGAAAAACACTTTATAAATAGTGATACAGTATTTCGGGCAATTATTGAAGACAGGATTCCTAATTATTTATGTAATAAATTTTTTAAATCCTCCTGTTGGGATACCATATCGTTGGTTGAAAATACAGAATATGAAGACCTTATGATCATGCCGAAAGTATTTGAGGGGATTAAATCTGTAAGTTATCTTGATAAACAACTATATTTTTATAATTGCGATAATGAAGACTCTATTACTAGCAATATTAGCTCAAAAGCAAAATATGGATTGTTCTGCTCATTTTTATATAGACAACCATTAGCAAAGCGATTGGGTATGGATGAATTTGTAGATAGATGTAGATTTCGCTCTATTAGAAGTGCTGTAAGTGGCATAGGCTTAAATTTAGCGAAGACGGAACTTTCTAATAATCAAGTAAAACATATGATAGATTATTTAAAAGAAGAAGAAAAAACTAATGATATGCCTAAAATTGGGTTAAAATATCGCATTTTATTATATGGAGCTTTACACAATCAATTTTTATCAAAATTATATGGAAAGAGTATGTACTTATTTGAGTCAATAAAAAGGTGGATTTAATCCTATTGTAGATAAATGGCTTTTAATAATCATTAAATGATATAGAAAGGATACGCTAACATGAAATTTAATATTGGACATATTGAAGTAGGTCATGGATGTAGGCCCTTAGTGATTCCCGAGATTGGAATCAATCACAATGGCAATTTAGCAGTGGCAAAAGAAATGGTCTATGCCGCATATACAAGTGGTGCTAGAATTATAAAGCATCAAACACACATTGTAGAAGATGAAATGAGCTCTGCTGCTAAAAAAGTAATTCCAGGTAATGCAGATATATCTATTTACGAAATCATGAAAAATGCAGCGTTAAGTGAATCTGATGAGTATGAATTGATGAAATATACTGAATCATTGGGCATGGAATTTATTAGTACGCCATTTTCCCGTGCAGCAGCAGAACGCTTAGAAAGTTTCGGCGTGAAAGCCTACAAAATTGGATCAGGTGAAATGAATAATCTTCCATTGATTAGACATATTGCTAAGTTTGGAAAGCCTATGATTGTATCCACTGGAATGAATGATTTAGAAAGTATTAAAAGCACAGTATCTATTTTAGAAGAAGAACAAGTACCGTTTGCACTATTACACACGACTAATTTGTATCCTACAAAACCAGAGTGGGTGCGATTAGGAGCGATGCAAGAAATGATGGCTGCCTTTCCAGATGTACCGATTGGATTATCGGATCATACCGTTAATAACAATGCGTGTATTGCTGCTATGGCATTAGGTGCAGTTATCTTAGAACGTCATTTTACAGATTCTATGAATCGCGTGGGACCAGATATAGTTTGCTCTATGGACCCTAGTGCATTGACTGAATTATTGGGGGCAGCACAAGAGGTACCTCGTATGTTAGGAGGTAAAAAAGCTCCTATTCAAGAAGAACAAGTGACTATTGATTTTGCCTATGCTACGGTTGTGACAATTGCCAATGTAAAACAGGGAGAGCAATTTACGACAGATAACTTATGGGTGAAGCGGCCAGGGACTGGTACTATTTTAGCCAAAGATTTTGAAAGCATTTTAGGAAAAACAGCAAAGGTAGATATTTCCAGTGATACGCATCTCACTTGGGATATGATAGAGTAATTGAGATGAAACGAATTATATTTGTTACCGGAACACGGGCGGATTATGGTAAATTAAAGCCATTAATGATGGCAGTAGAACAATCTATCGACTTTGAGCTACATGTGTATGTGACGGGCATGCATTTACTAGCAGAATATGGTTCAACATTCAAAGAAGTTGTGAAAGATGGATATAACCATATCTATATTGCAAGAGAAAATATGCCTACCTATAACATGTCTGATGACTTAGGTAAAAGTATCTCCAATTTTACTCGCTATGTAGGAGAAATTAAACCAGATTGTATCGTAGTCCATGGAGACCGTGGTGATGCACTTATGGGATCTATTGTAGGGGCATTTAATAATGTGCATGTCATTCATATTGAAGGTGGCGAGGTGACGGGAACGATTGATGAATCTATTCGTCATGCCATCACTAGGTTTGCCCATTTTCATTTAGTGGCTAATACAAGTGCCGAAGCATTGCTCTTAGCCATGGGTGAAAGTCCGCAACGGATTAAGGTAATAGGCTCTCCAGATATTGATGTTATTACAGGACAGTCATTGGCAACTTATGATGAAGTAAAAGAATCATTAAAGATTCGATTTGACTCATATGCAGTAGTTCTATTTCACCCTGTTGTGACGGAAGTAGGATTTTTGCAACAACAAGTAACAGAATTAGTTAAAGCTTGTAAAGAGAGTGGAAAAAAGTACATTGTGATTTACCCTAATAATGATAGTGGTAGCCATATTATTTTGGAAGCGTATAAGCAATTAGAGGGAGATGATTCCTTTTTATTTTTTAAGTCTGTACGCTTTGAAGAATTTTTGGTTGTATTGCAACATGCTGAGTTTATGATAGGGAATTCAAGTGCAGGGGTCAGAGAGGCACCGTACTTTGGGGTTCCAACAATTGATATAGGAACTCGTCAAATGGGGCGATACACCAAAGATGATATCAGCATTACTCATGTAACATGTAATAGTAAGGAAATTTTACAAGCCATAGAAATGTTGCCACATCGTTATACGGTACAGCACAATTGGGGACAAGGCAATAGTGCAGAACTGTTTATGAATATTTTAGGTAGCGAAGAGTTCTGGAGTATATCATTACAGAAAAAATTAAGTTATAAGGGATAAACAAATGTATGAATCTACGAAAATTGTAGCTATAATACCGGCACGAGGCGGTAGTAAAGGGATTCCGCATAAGAATATTACGAACCTATGTGGAAAACCGTTAATTGGGTATACGATTGAAGCAGCAAAACAGTCTACATATATAGATGATGTGATTGTTAGCACTGATGATTTAGAGATTAAAAAAGTTAGCGAACAATATGGAGCTTTGGTTCCTTTTATTAGAGCTGGTCATATTGCATCCGATGAGGCGAAAACGATATCTGTTGTGGCAGATGCAATACAAAGGCTACAAGCAAGCGGACAAGAGTATGATGTAGTGATATTACTACAACCAACATCTCCATTGCGGACTGCTGAGGAGATTGATGTAGCGATTGAAGTGTTTTTTCAACATCTGATGGAAGGCGTAGTCAGTGTTAATGTTGCGGATATTTCTCCATTTTTGCTACGAACTATTCATACTCATAGGTTACATCGAATTATTGATGAAAGTAGTACGATCAGAAGACAAGACATGCCAACGTATTATGAGGTAAATGGGGCTATTTATATCAATAGAGTAGAAGAAGTGACTGAAGACCTAAGTTTTAACGATAATCCAATCCCTTATATTATGAATCGAGATCACTCTGTAGATATTGATACTTGGGATGATTTAACTGTGGCTGAAGCAATAATCAAAGAAGGATACTTGAAATAATATCTAGCTTATAGTTAGGGGAGACACATGTTTAATTACACAATAATATCTGATAAAGATAATGAGGTGCGCAGATCGTTTGTGCGTAAAGAGTTTAGCAATATAGGTATAGATAATCCACATTTTACAGATGCTATTATGGCAATAAGAATATCTGATGAGAAGGCATTTAGTTATGCCGTACCGAATAC
>CAUQLO010000043.1:0-15513 GCA_963518725.1 uncultured Veillonella sp.
CCCGTCAACACGTAGGTAACTACGCAGGTGTTACAGTAGAGAAAAAAGTTGGGGAGACGAAAATCGATGGTCATGACATTGAAATCATTGACTTACCAGGTACGTACTCCTTAACAGCACGTTCTCTCGATGAATTGGCAGCACGTAACGTTATCATCAATGAAGATCCAGAATTGATTGCCAATGTAGTGGATGCGTCTAATCTAGAACGTAACCTATACTTAACAGCACAATTAATTGAATTAGAACAACCATTGCTACTTGTTTTGAACATGGTAGACGTGGCAAAAGAAATGGGTTTAAAGTTCAATAATAAAAAATTAGAAGAATTAACAGGTTCCACAGTAGTAGAAACTATCGGCCGTGTTAATAAAGGTACAGAAGATGCACTACGTGGCATTGTGAAAGTATCTAAAGAACGCAAAATCCCTAATGTTCGCGTTAACTATGGCGAAGTATTAGAGCCAGCTATCGCAGAATTAGAAGCAGAAGTAGCGAAACTTGACACTGGTCGTTATCCACATCGCTGGGTAGCTATCAAGTTATTAGAACAAGATACAGATATCTTAGAAAAAGTACAAGAATTAGACAAATCTGGTGTGGTGCTTAGCAAAGCAGAAGCATTGCGCACAGAATTGAACAAATCTGTTGATATGGATATCGTGTTCCAAGAATACCGTCACCGTTTTGCAGTAGAGGTATTCAATGGCGTCCTAGAAGTAGTGCCTGAACATAAAGATACTAAATCTGACAACATCGATAAAATCTTAACGAACCGTTGGTTGGGGATTCCTATCTTCTTATGCATCATGTGGGTTATGTTCTACTTAGTTATCAACATAGCAGAATATCCTAAAGGATGGTTGGAAAGTGCTTTCAAATTATTAACAGATTTCATCGGAGCTAATCTTGAAGATGGCTTGTTAAAATCTTTATTGAATGACGGTATCATCGGTGGTGTAGGGGCTGTTATTAGCTTTATCCCACACATCGTTCTATTATTCGTATCTATTTCTTTCTTAGAAGATACTGGTTACATGGCTCGTGCGGCTTTCGTTATCGACCGCGTGATGCGTGGTGTAGGTTTACATGGTAAATCTTTCATCCCTATGTTATTGGGCTTTGGTTGTAACGTACCATCCATCATGGGTGCTCGTATCCTTGATAACCCAAGAGACCGTATGATTACGATCTTAGTATCTCCATTTATGAGTTGTAGTGCTCGTTTACCAGTATATACATTATTAGCATCAGCATTCTTCCCACCAGAAGATGCACCAACGATCTTGTTAGGTATCTATACATTGGGTATCGTCGTAGCTGTTGTAACTGCAAAAGTACTTCGTACGTATGTATTTAAAGGTGAAGCAGAACCATTCGTAATGGAAATGCCTCCATACCATATGCCAACACTTCGTTCTGTAGGCATTCATATGTGGGAACGTTCTGTGATGTACCTTAAAAAAGCAGGTACATTCATCTTGGCAGCATCCATCCTTATTTGGTTCTTAACATCCTTCCCACAAGATGTAGAATACTCTCAAGACTATGATGCAGCTCGTGAACAAGTGACAATGACACATGCTCAAATGGCAGATGATATTTTAGTGAATGCTATGTTGGTAACAGAAGAACAACAAGCAGAGGCGAATGATATCTTAGGTCAAATGCTTGCCTTAGACGAAGAGCATAAAGATGACCCGCCAGCTGAAGAGGAAGAAGCTACAGCAGAAGAAGCAACTCAAGAAGAAGCTGCAGAAGAACCTGCATACTTTGAAGAATTAAAAGCTGAAGAGTTATATCCAGTGGCTTGGGCTTTATATGTAAACCATAAAGCAGAAGAAGATGAAATCAAAGAATTAGATCTTCAACAAGGTAAAGAAAAAATTGAACAATCCTATGCAGCTGAATTAGGACGTTTTATTCAACCTGTAATGGAACCACTTGGATTTAACTGGCGTGTGAACATTGCCGTAATAGCCGCAGTAGCAGCGAAAGAAGTAATGGTAAGTACATTAGGTACTATTTACGCGATCGAAGCAAGTGATGCAGATTCTAAATCCTTGGAAGAATTCTTGTCTACTGATCCAGACTTCAACCCAGCCATCGGTTTAGGCTTGATGGTATTCGCCTTGCTATATTTACCATGCTTGGCGACTATGGCTGTATTAAAACGTGAAACTGACTCCTGGAAATGGTTCGGTGCCGTATTTGCTTACACTAGTATCCTAGCTTGGGTAGGTGCGTACTTAGCAGTTCATATTGGTCGTGCCTTAGGCTTAGGTTAATCAATATTGATAGTAAATAAACAATATAATTGAGATTGAGAAAAATTTTATTTCAAAAATTCATTGATATTATGCAGTTTGTTGCATTCGCAAAATAATTTTCTAAAAGTACTTGAAAATGAGAAGGAGATAGTGTATACTATGGATAGTGTTATTGTATACGCAATTGGTTTACTAGCTGTTCTCTATGTTGCATACCGAGTGTATAAAAGTGCAACAAGCGCAGGCGGTTGTGGTGGCGGATGCGGCGGAGGATGTGGTTCCTCTTCTGAATCTGAACCTGAATCAGGCTGCGGTTGTGGCTGTGGTGGTCACGAAGAACAAGCTGAAAAGTAACTAATTCGATACCATAAGTTTGGTAAGAGGGGACTCGGTAACACGGGACCCTCTTATCTTTACAATTTTTAATTTTAATATATTTTCATGTATTAATGTGACGGAGTTCACAGAAAGGAACTAACAATGTTCAACGTAAAAAAAGAAACTTTAAGAGATGCTAATGTATTCGCAGCTGGTTTAGCTTTAGGCACAGTAGGTGTAAAAGTATTAACTTCCAAAGATGCTCGCAAAGTATACGCTAATGTAGTAGCAGCTGGCCTTCGTGCAAAAGACAGCATCTTAAAAACAACTGAAAAATTACAAGCTTCCACTGGCAGCATCTTGGCTGAAGCACAAGAAATCAACGAAACTCGCGATGAAGAAGTGTTAACAGAAGGAAAATAATCCATGATGCAATTTAAAATGTTGCAACGCTTGTCCCGTCGTCTTCATGTACGCATTGAGGGACGTAAGTTTAATGACGCACAGGCTCAATATATCGAAGATACATTGATGGCCTGTGAAGCCATTACCAAAGCGAACTTCTATACGCGTTCTGGTGATATCATCATCCAACATACTGGTGATGAAAGTGCTGTGAAAGCTGCTTTATTCGGATTGCAAGATTTGGATTTAGCCAATGCACCAGCATTGCATGAACTTTCACCTCGCCTTGTAAACAAGCGTTACAAAGAAGAAATGATCGATAAAACATTGCTTTATATCGGTAAAAAAATCGTTTTACCAGCACCTATTGCAGCAGCATGGTCTTGGTTCGATGGTATCAAGTTCATCGGTACAGCTATCAAAACATTGTGGAAACGCAAATTGACCGTAGAAGTATTAGATGGCGTAGCTATCGGTGCCGCATTATTGCAAAAAGATTACTCTACAGCGGGCGCTGTGATGTACTTATTGGGCATCGGCGAAATCTTGGAAGAATGGACATTGCGTAAATCCGTGCTTAACCTTGCTGAAAGCATGTCCTTGAACGTAGACAAAGTTTGGGTTCTTGTAGACGGTGTAGAAGTAAGCAAACCAATTGGTGAAGTACAAGTAGGTGACGTAGTTGTAGTTCGTCAAGGTGAAGTGGTGCCATTGGACGGCCAAGTTGTGGATGGCGTAGTTCTTGTGAATGAAAGCTCCATGACTGGGGAACCAGAACCAGTTCGTCGTGACGCAGGTACATCTGTGTATGCAGGTACTGTCGTAGAAGAAGGTCAATGTTCCTTCGAAGTACGTACTACATGTAAACACACTCGTTTCGAGCAAATCGTAAACTTGATCGAAGAATCTGAACAAATGAAATCCGGTATGGAACAAAAAGCATATCGCATGGCAGATAAATTAGTACCAGTGAGTTTCTTAGGTGCTTTCGCTACCTTTGCTTTAACTCGCAACTTGATGAAAGCCTTGTCTTTCGTTATGGTAGACTTCTCCTGCGCATTGAAATTGTCCATTCCGTTGGCAGTATTATCCGCTATGCAAGAAGCGTCCAACCGTGGTATCACTGTAAAAGGTGGTAAATTCTTGGAACGCATTGCAGAAGCAGATATGATCGTCTTCGACAAAACAGGTACATTGACAAAAGCGGAACCTGTATTCCAAGAAATTATTCCTTTTGGTGGTAATGATGCAGAGGAAATGTTGACATTAGCAGCTTGCTTGGAAGAGCATTTCCCTCATTCCATGGCGAAAGCAGTTGTGTCTGCTGCACAAGATCATCATTTACCACATAAAGAAATGCACTCCAAAGTAGAATATGTTGTGGCACATGGTATTGCATCCAAAGTGGGTAACCGCAAAGTACGCATCGGTAGCCATCACTTCATTTTTGAAGACGAAAAAACAACGATTCCAGCTGGAGAAGAAGCTAGATTTGAAAGCCTTCCAGAAGGTTGTTCCTATTTATACCTAGCAATTTCTAACGTATTGGCAGCAGTTATCTGCATTAAAGACCCAGTACGTGAAGAGGCAAAAGACGTTATCCGCGATCTTCATAACTTAGGTATCAAAAAAATCGTTATGATGACTGGTGATAGCCGTAAAAATGCAGAGCGCGTAGCAGCGGAAATTGGCATTGATGAAGTACATGCAGAAGTAATGCCAACTGATAAAGCTGAATACGTTCGCAAAGCAAAAGAAGAAGGTTATACAGTGATGATGGTAGGGGACGGCATTAACGACTCCTTGGCATTGTCAGAAGCACATGTAGGTATTGGTATGAATGAAGGTGCTCCAATTGCACAAAAAATCGCCAATGTCACTGTGTCCAGTGATAACTTGACTGCTATCGTTGACTTACGTCGTATTTCCATGAAATTAATGGATCGTATTCAACTTAACTATAACTCCATCGTAGGCGTGAATGGTGGCCTTGTAGGATTGGGCGTATTAGGCGTAATGCCTCCTAGCTCCACTGCATGGATTCACAACTTGTTCACACTAGGCGTGGGTATGTATAGCATGACTCCATTATTGGAAAAACCAAAAACAACAAGCGATGACTGCATCGAAGTAGAAGCGGTTGTGGCATAACACATTTATAAAGGCTCTCGTCTTTGACGAGAGCCTAAAATGTGATATACTATAGTTGTAACAACAAGAAGAACCCGATGTGTGTTTGGCGTTAGGTTCATCTTAAAATCAAGAAAAATATGATGACCCTAACGTGTGGAGCGCTAGGGTCGTTATATTACTAACTACTAATTATTTTAGTAACTGTAATACGGCAACTACTAAGGTAAGAAAAGCAATGATTAATTGAATTAAATCAAAGTCACACATAGTATCACCACCTTTCGGTGATGAACCTAACTCACGTCGAGTTCTTATAATTAGTATATCATAAATAGCATCCGTAAGGGTGCTTTTTTGTTTGTAAAATTGAAATGCATATGTATTTATAAGATGGCCGATGTTTGTTATACTATAGGGAGAGATAATTTTGGTATAGAAAGGAAATTATATGTCAACCATACAAGATGTAGTGCAACGCACGATGTATATGAGTATATTTTTTATATTGATCCCCCTAGGGGCCTATACGATTCACACGGGGATGAGCGCCATGGTGGCAGGGGTGAGCTATGGAGTGCTGTCTCTATTCATTCCTATCTTTTACTTGCGTTCTAGTGAAAGCGGATTTGGGCCTAAGGCTCGCAGGGTACCGATTTGTGTGTACGTAATAGCTTGGGCACTAGTACAAGGGGGTACATTCTTGGTGTTCAACAATTTAGATTTATCTTGGTTGTGGAACTTATCTACTATCGGTCGTGATGTGGTGTTTGCCATTATCATGTATTGCCAAGTGACATTAGCATTGGTGCTCGGCTTGCTCGGTGGAAAGAATGCAGAGGTGTAATATGAGAAGTTATATAAAATTTTATAGTTGGTCCATGCTATGGATTATTCCGCTCAGCTTGGTGTTTAGCTTAGGGCAGTTTGACACGTCTAGCATCATCATGTTCGTCATCGCCTCCTTGGGGATTCCTTTGGGGCTGAAAGCAGTGCCAAGATTGGCTGGGCAATTTGACTTTCACTTAGGGAAAGGACATTACACATACGCTTGGTTGTGGTGGAATCTGTTCTTTTTCTTTGGAAATGGTGTGTTGCCCTTTACTTTGCCAAAAGAACCGATCTACATCATGCTAGTCTGGGTATTGACCATGTTAGTTGTGGTGGCACTCATGATCGGTACGGCAAAACTATTAGATTGCTGGATGGCGCGCAAAGAACGTCATTACTTTATCGATACAGTCCTAAATATTTCTACCTATGCGTTGCCATTGCCAATGCTATTTTTAGGCGACGTCATGTATCTAAACCTAGAAGATCCCATTGTTCAAGCCTCGTTAGATGCACAGGGCTTTGCGGGGTTGATTGCTAGCCTATACATCGGGGTCGTGCTTATGATGCTGACCACTATCGGCAGTATGGTCCTATACTTATACCCACGTCGTACGGCATTGTGGCCTCGTGTGACGGCTATCGTAGTGATGGCAGTGTGGTGGGTGGCAACCAATGCCCATATCCTGTTCGGTGGATACATTCCAGATATTGTGAAAGTCTGGGCAGGAAAAGCATTGCCAGCTTTCACAGGCAGCCCATTAGTATATATTACGCCGTCGATCTTTGAAATCTGCGCTATTGCATTGAGTGTGGCAATTGGTTTAGGCATAGAAAGAATATGGCTAAGCAAGAAAGTTTAGAACGCGCAAAGGGAACAAAAAATAATTTTTAAAAATTACAAATACATAGACTTGCTTTTTTTGAAATTACCGTGTATACTTAAGTCATAAGTTATCCGCGGTAATTTTTTTAAATGCAAAATTAGAGAAAAGGAGATGGTTTCTATGGTATGTATCAAAGACTTATTTCATAGCAATACGGGGGTATCTCAATATCGCTTGGACGAAGATGTAACAGGAGAGGCAAAAACATATACATTGTATGGACAAAATGAGCTATACGAAGATATACATGGTGTGCCTGGTGAACGACAAGATCGGAAACAAATAAAAACGACTTTCACAGGAGATGTACTAGAAGAAGGCGATTTGCTATTCAGTGCTATCTCTGGGGAAGCGACAATCGTCGGTAAAGACCATGAGGGATATATTTTCACACAGAACTATGTGCGCATGGTGCCTACGTCTAAACAGATTGACTGTAAATACATGATGTTTCTCATTAATGAACATCCAAGTATCAAACGCCAGTTCCAACAAAACTTGCAAGGCAGCCAAGTCATTCGGTACAGTTTAAAACTATTGAAAGACATAGAACTGCCGAAGTTACCACCGCTCGAAATACAACGATTAATCGGCGATGTGTATTACAAGGAATTACGAGTGCGTTCCTTGCAACAACGAGTAGCACATAATATGTATACATTGCGAGTGGCACAATTACAGGGGGTGTAAGAGATGACAAAACTATATGAAACGGAATTTGAACGACAATTAGTGGAGCAATTGACCACAGGGACGATTTCATTCACACAAGATGTGAAAGAGGGACAAGCACAATATGGACCTCGTGGGGTATATAAAAGTAAATTATGGAAGTATGAACCACATATTAAAACTACGGAAGCCTTGTGGGATAACTTCCGCAGTATTTTGTATCAACTGAACCAAGATAAACTAGATAAGCCTTTGAGCGATACAGAGTTTAAACAAGTCCAAAAAGTGATTAATGAGTTATATACACCGTACCTAGCGGGGCAGTTTCTATATGGTGTGAATGGTGTATCGCAAATAGAAGTGGATTTAGATGATGGACGCCATGTGTACCTGACTGTATTTGACCAAAAACAAATTGGCGCAGGCAATACGGTGTACCAAGTGGTCACACAAATACAACGAGCGCCTAAGATTGCAGGACGACCAGAACGACGTTTTGATACAACTCTCCTCATTAATGGGTTACCTGTGATCCAAATCGAGGAAAAAACCTCTGGACATGCCGCCAATGAGGCATTAAATCAAATGCATCAATACATTGAAGAACGGCAGTACAGCGATATATTCTCTACTGTTCAAATTTTGGTGGGCATGACTCCTACGCAAATTAAATACATGGCAAATACTACTGCGGACATGTTCAACAAGGACTTTTCCTTTCAGTGGCAAAACCCGGAAACCAATAAGGTCGTAACAGATTGGAAAGTATTCTCCGATTTATTCCTCAGCATTCCTATGGCGCACCAAATGTCTACGCAATTTACCATCTTAGATGGAACGAAGAATAAGCAAATGTTGAAGGTGATGCGACCATACCAAGTATATGCTACGAAAGCGGTGCTGAGCCAATTAAAACAAGCAGATTTTACATTGCCTATTAATAAATTAGGCTATATTTGGCACACCACAGGATCTGGCAAAACGATCACTAGCTTTAAAACAGCGTGGTTAGCGAGCCGTATGCCACATGTAGATAAAGTGGTGTTCGTGGTGGACCGTATTGCGTTGACGAAGCAAACAGAAGAAAACTACAAGGCCTATGATCCAGAGGGGACTATCGACGTAGAGGGCAGACAGTTTGATGCGGTAGCTGGTACAGAAAATACAAATGCTTTAAAACGTAAACTGAATGAAAAAGGCAATGGTATCATCGTCACATCTGTACAAAAGTTGACGAAGTTAATCCAACGAAAAGACTTTACATTACCGAAGAAAAACTTTGTGTTCATCGTCGATGAGGCCCATCGTTCTACGGGTGGTGATAGTTTCGAGGATTTACAAAAAGTATTTAAAGGCGCTGCTTGGGTAGGCTATACAGGGACACCGATGTTTGACGAAGTGGCAGGAAAAAATACGACAAAAACAAGAGAAGTGTTCGGCAATTTGCTCCATGCCTATACCATTCGAGAAGCTATTGCAGATAAAAATGTGTTGGGTTTTAAAGTAGACTTTGAAAACACCATTCCAGAAGACGAGATGAAGGAAAATTACTTACCGGCCTTTTATCGGCATCAACACCCTAATTGGACGGAAGAGGATATTCAACATCGTATCAACAACATGACTCCCGATGATATGGACGACATGATCGAGCCAAGTTTCTACGATAACAACAAGGACCATGTTCGTTTAGTGGTGGAAGACATCTTTACACACTGGAAAAACCGTTCAGCGGAGGGCAAGTACAACGCGATGCTCACTACTCATGTAGGGGGTACCCGTCCTAGTACACCGATGGCGATGATGTACTTTGACGAATTTGAAAGAGTAAACCAAGAGCGAGTAGCACGGGGCGAGTTTACCTTGAAAGTAGGGGTTACTTTCAGTGCTAGTACGAATAATAGCGACACCCAACTAGATACGAATAATGGGTTACTACGGGCCATGAATCACTATAACAAGCTATTCGGCACCAATTTTGGTCTTGATGATGTGTCGGGGTATACTCAAGATTTGACGACTCGCTTGAATCGTACTGCTAGAGATGGACAGTACTTGGATATTGTCATCGTAGTGGACCAATTGCTCACCGGATTCGATGCGCCACAGATGAATACCTTGTATGTGGACCGTACACTGAAAGGGGCTTTGCTCATTCAGGCCTATTCCAGAACGAACCGTATCGCCGATACCCATAGTAAACCGTGGGGACGAATTGTTAACTATCGCTGGCCCGTACAGAACGAAAAGTTGATGAAAGAAGCCCTAAGCATCTATGCAAACCGTGCATCGGCCAATGTACAAGGCACATTGGTGACAGGTGGTGATGACGGTGGTTTGAAAGGTATAGGTGTATTGGCAATAGATTTCAAAGACCAATTAGCAGAAGTACAACATGTAGTGAATCAATTAGCGGATTTGACAGATACTTTCACAGAAGTGCCACCTAGCGAAGCGAAGCAAGAAGAAATGTTTGACCTTATGCGCAAATATAGCTCCGGTATGTCCAAGTTAAAACAGTATGATGCGGAGCAGCTGGATGGGGAAACCATCGGTTTTGATTACGATAAACCAGAAGATTTGATTCATATGGTGGGCATGACGGTGGAACAAGAAGAAGTGCTGACTACGTCCTTGTATAACGATTTGAAAGAGCGATTGGCGAAAACACACGATGTGCCAGTGGCGCAAATCGAATTGCGTATGACCCATGTGAAAGACGTAAAAGTCAATTACGATTATTTGACAGAACTAGTGGAAGAATTGATGAATGCTGTCCACGAGGAACGTATGGACGATGCAGATGTTTGCCGAACACGGATTCAAGATTTTGCCATGGCACTGGAAGATCGTCAATATGCGAAACAAATCAACAAAGCCGCAGAGGCCATCTATACAGGAGAATATCCGCCACAAGGCAGTGATGTTTCTTATCCTGTAAAATTAGATGACAGCAAGGATATCATCCAAGAGGCGAACACTATGATTGTGAAAGATGAAATCTTTGAGTTCCGCCAAAAGTGGGGCATCGTCGATTGTATTCGTAGCGAAGAATTGCTAACACTATTTGCGAACCATGTATATGGTAAAAAGGACTTTGATGACACAGGCCGCATGACAGAGTTGAAAAAAGCAGCAAGGAAAGAGTACATGGTAAAAGCCCAAGACCCAGCCGTGAAAGAGATGAAAACCATTGCGTACGGGAACAAATTAATTGAGGCTATCTATGACTTTGCCGATGCCTACGTAAGTGAAGGATAAAGAGAGGTGTCATAATGAGTGAAACAAAACGAAACGTACCGAAACTGCGGTTTCCGGGATTTACGGAAGATTGGGAACAGCGTAAGTTTACATATCTATTGGATAAAAAAGAGGGGATACGTAGAGGACCTTTTGGCAGTGCATTGAAAAAAAGTAGTTTTGTCAAAGAAAGTAAATATACTGTTTATGAACAACAGAATGCAATTTATGATAGATTTGATAATAGATATAATATTACTAAAGAGAAATTTGATGAATTGTATAAATTTCAACTTACTCCAGGAGACTTTATTATGAGTGGAGCAGGAACAATTGGTCGAATAGCTAGAGTACCAACTGGGATAAAGGCAGGGGTTTTTAATCAAGCGTTGATTAGATTCAAGATAGATGAAACTTTGGTGGATTCTGAGTATTTTCTTGAATGGATTAGATCTGAAGGTATGCAGAAAGAGTTTACAAAGGCAAACCCGGGGTCAGCGATGGTAAACCTGGTACCGATGTCAGAAGTAAAAGAATGGGAAGTTTTACTCCCTACTAAGGACGAACAATATAAGATTGGAAGTTTACTTTCAAAAATATCTAGCCTCATCACCCTTCATCAGCGTAAGTTAGAAAACTTAAAATTGAAGAAAAAAGCATTACTTCAAAAATTATTTCCGAAAAATGGAGAGCAATTTCCAGAACTTCGTTTTCCAGGATTTACGGATGCTTGGGAACAGCGTAAGTTGGGGGATCTAGCCAAAGTAGAAATGGATAAAAGAATATATAAAGAGCAAACTTCTGCGGAAGGAGAGATACCATTTTACAAGATTGGTACTTTTGGCGGTAAAGCCGACTCTTATATCTCAGAAGATTTGTATAATGAATATACACGAAAATATCCACACCCAAAAGAGGGAGATATATTGATCTCTGCATCTGGAAGTATTGGAAGAACTGTGGTTTATCATGGGGAAAAGGCCTACTTTCAAGATTCCAATATAGTGTGGTTAAATCACAATGGAGCTTTAAATAATGAATTTTTACTACAGTTTTATAGTAGAGTTATATGGGCTGGATTAGAAGGTAGTACAATAAAACGACTTTATAATAAAAATATACTCGAAACTGAAATCAATGTCCCCGATATAAGAGAGCAAAAAAATATTGGAGAGTTTTTTACTCAGGTTGACAACCTCATCACCCTTCATCAGCGTAAGCTAGAACATCTACAACTTCAGAAGAAAGCTCTTCTTCAGCAGATGTTTGTTTAAAATAGAAAAATGGATAATTAGGATTTCATTTATTATAAAAATTAAAAGATTTGCTAATTTATGATAAATGTCTATGTAGAATAAGTTTATACTTATATATTAAGGGGATACATGGGAATTATGAGGTTTTTAAGAACTTTAAGTTCATTTTCAGCTGCTTGGGTGATATATATTCTTACAAATCCTTTCAATTGGAATATTGATGATAAATCTATAGTTTTTTGTAGTGTTATGATTTTCATTGTGTTTTATTTCCTATCGACTTGGATTTCAAGACAATATGAAAACATAGACCCGCTAAGGTATGAAACGCTAATAATTTGCGAGGTTCAGCCTGCTGAACAAGAGATATTACCAATATATATTGGATTATTTGTTATTCTCTTAAGTATAAATTTTTTGTCCGTAATACTGCAGTTATTTATAATAGTACTTTTATTTCTTGTTTGGTGGCGTTTTCTAGAACAATCGTATTATTTTAATATATTTTGGATAATTAGATACAGGCTATATAAGGTTAGAGACTGTAGTGGTAATATATATAGCATATATATGAGAGAGAATGATTCTAAAAAAAATCCTAACCAAGAAATAATAGAATCAAAAAAATTAGTAAGGATAAATAATTTTACATTTATTTTAATAGGAGAATTAAATGATAATAGTACACTGCAAAAATAGTTATAAATTATTAAATGTGGATATTGAAAATGTTCAATCGCTAGTAAATAATCCTATTAAAAATTTAGAACATCCATTGAACTTCAATCCGGAAATTAAATGTGAAGGTGATGAATGGTTCTATATCGATATTGAAGAATATAAAGATAAAATGATAAATCCATACTTGAAACTTTTTGAATCTACAGCACAGTTAAATCCTTTAGAAGGTAATTTCCTTAAAGATGTAACTTTATTAATTAATAAGCTTGATAACTCAAACTCCTTAGTTTTTAAAAAGATAACTAAATCAAAACGTATTGAAAGCAAACATTTTTTGAAGGTATCTGGAATAGAGTGTCGATCAGATAAACTTGAGGTTGTTGATGTTTCAAATAGTATTGAAATAGATTCAAATGTGGATGCCTATTATGATGGATATAATCGACTATATTTTAAAAATTATTCTAGGATACATACTATTTTCAATGGTATTGATGCATTTTATCGTGAAGCGACTGAAGAAGAGGTAAATAACTTTAAGAAAACTCAGTGTTTAGATTTGAACCAATATAATAAAAGTATTGGTAAAAGGAATCTAAGGTTAATTAGTAGTATCAATGATAATGAAAATATTGATTTGAATGATGAGGAGTTTATTAATGATATGATAATGCATTCCCAATCATTTGAAACAATTACACTTGAAATTAAAGATAATAGGTTTGTTATTAAATGTGAAAATGATTTAAATCAGTTTTTAAAGTTGGCACTGGGAATGTTTTATATAAATCCATTAACCTCAGATAAGATGGTTGCAAATGCAGCACAAGTTGTTAAATAGTACAAAGGAGATTTTTATGGCGAATGTAAAAGCGCAAACGATTTCTAGCCAATTATGGGCGATTGCCAACGATTTACGTGGCACGATGGACGCAAGTTCTTTCAAAGATTATATTCTTCCCTTCTTATTCTATAAATATTTGTCTACTCATCAAGAAGAATACTTGGTGGACAGCGGTTTGGTAGATCCTTCTGAGGGGAAATCTGTGAACGAACTGTATAAGGAAATTGTGGAGCAAGAGGGCTTGGAAGATTGCCTGATGGATATTGCTAGTTCTTTGGGGTATGCCATCAATCCAGAAGATACTTGGGTGTCCTTAACGGAAAGCATTCATAACGGTACGGTGGTTCCAGGGGATTACCAACGCATCTTTGAAAACTTTAATGCTAATGCGGAAATCAATCAAGAAGCATCCGCAGATTTCAGGGGTATTTTTAACTACATCAACTTAGGCGATTCTGGTTTGGGTGCTACCACAGCTGGCCGTACAAAAACGCTTAATGCGGTGGTGTCCAAAATCGATGAAATCGAGTACAAGGATGAAAGTGGGAAAGATATTCTAGGTGAAATTTATGAATATTTAATCGGCAAGTTCGCAGCCAATGCAGGCAAAAAAGGTGGGGAGTTCTACACGCCTCATGAGGTAAGTATCATCTTGGCGAAATTGGTGACAGCGAATTTGGAAAACCGAGAAGATACTTTCACAGTCTATGACCCGACCATGGGGTCCGGTTCCTTGCTACTCACGGTGCGCAACGAGATTCCTGATGGTTCCCGCCAAGGGGCGGTGAGCTTTTACGGGCAAGAGCTGAACACGGTGACCTACAATTTGGCACGCATGAACCTCATGATGCACGGCGTGACCTATAACAACATGAACTTGCACAATGCGGATACCCTTGAAAGTGATTGGCCAGATGGGGTGGATCATGATGGCATCGATCGTCCACGATCCTTTGATGCGGTGGTGGCGAACCCTCCGTATTCTGCGAAATGGGACAATAATGAAAGTAAATTGAAAGATCCTCGTTTCAGCGATTATGGTAAGTTGGCACCAGCGTCCAAAGCAGATTATGCTTTCATCTTGCATAGCTTATACCATTTGAACACAGAAGGAACGATGGCCATCGTATTGCCACATGGTGTGCTATTCCGTGGTGGAGCGGAAGGTAAAATCCGGGAGACTATCATCGAGAAAAATTACTTGGATGCAGTCATTGGATTGCCAGCGAATTTGTTCTATGGAACGAGTATTCCGACCACGATTCTAGTGTTCAAAAAGAATCGCACGAACCGTGATGTGTTGTTTATCGATGCTAGCAACGAGTTTGAAAAAGGGAAAAACCAAAATAACTTGAGCGAAGAAAATATCGCTAAGATTATCGACACCTACCGCAATCGTGTGGACGTAGAGAAATACGCACATGTGGCGAGCCTAGAAGAAATCAAGGAGAATGACTATAACTTGAATATTCCTCGTTACGTGGACACCTTTGAAGAAGAGGAAGAATTAGATCTTGATGAAATCAATCGCATGATTGAAGAAGATAACCGTGATATTGCAGCGTTGGAAAAAGAAATAGCAGAACAGTTGGCACTGTTGGGAGTGAAACAGTAACTTTCAGAGAACATAGTTGAGAGTAGCAATGCTTGTTGAGTATTATTAATGAATGCGAACATGTTGATGGTAAAGTGGGTAGATAATAGAGAAATGATGCGACTAGTGGGGGCTGGTCGCATCGTTTTTGTTTGTGAAATAGTTAAATGAAAACGCCTAACGAAAAGAGATTTCGCAGATCTCAATACGTTAGGCTATTTCATTTCTTGTCTTTGAGATGAGCCTAACGCCGACAATACGTTGAGGCTCTCTTTTGTTATATTAATTATAGCATAGAGTACTAAAAAAAACAAAAGATAGTGTGTAAAAGACGGTGTCAAGTTTTTGTTGGAAAATAATTGCCTAGCTTTAAAAGAGGGTTCCT
>CAUQLO010000044.1:0-14845 GCA_963518725.1 uncultured Veillonella sp.
TTGGTGAAAGTTCAGTAAATATCGTATTAGTCAAAAAAACAAACTTTTTGATTGTCTGGTCTGGTGAGGTATGTCATACTAAATAAATCTTTATGGTCTCTTGTATGTCACTATATATGCCATCAATTTTATAAGGGGAAGAATGCGACACACTCCTCCACAAACTGATCCTACGGTAGGTTTGCTCCGGAGTATGTCGCATTCTTCTAGCAATATTATAATTAATCTAAACCCGTGACATACAAGTCATCAAAATACAGTATCCCTTTTATATGACATACCTCATCAACGCATCCACTCGGGGTGGCGTTTGAGCGATGTCGTAATATACATAACAGAAAAGCGCAACATACCATATTATTTTAAATAAATTTCTTCACTTGTAACTATAATCAGTTTGCCTTTTATTTATCTTTATCCTTTTAAATTGTATCGTCATTGAAATGATAGTATAATGATATTAAGATTAGATATTGGCATCTATTAAGGTATTAGGCTTGGTAAGCTGATAAGCCTTAGCTTAGTCTTGTTTTAGCTTAATAATTTCTGCAAAGGAAAGGTATTATATGAAATATATTGTATTACAACGTGATGACATTGAAAATTTTATACATATTGAGCATGCACAGGTTCATGATTTAATAAACGAAGAACATCATAACGAATTAGCACACATATTGGACTATACAAAACACGGAGAACAATTACAGTTCATAAAAAAAAGCAGTACGCTCCTACCTAAAGGACTACGACTGCTGTATATTCCATCCTTGGAAGAACTCGGCATTACCACTGGCGAAACATCGATTACACTTGAGTGGACTGGATTAGAAGAAGATACATTATACATCATTAAAGACGATGAACCGTTAAAGTTAAGGATTACTAATCCCAAAGCTGGGATTTACTATAAGTCTATTTGTTAATAAGCATTAATAGAGTCATATTAATTCTAAATTTAATATATTATATAGCAATAGCAAGATTTTCATTCATTATTAGCTTTTAGTTCAAATTAAAATTGACTTTTATTTCTTTATTCAGTATAATAGGGGCAAGATTAGTGCAATAATCCCTACGGGGACCTGTGCGGAAAGTAACCTCCTCTATTATATAGAGGGGGTTATTTTTTTTGAAACCATTTTTATCAATTGATCAGCAAATACAGCTTTTACAACAAAGAGGTTTATTAATAAATGATATTGATAAAGCAAAAAAATACTTACTAACTCAAAATTACTATAATATTATCAATGGATATGGCAAATTTTTTCCGCGAAAAAATGACAAATATACTAATGGCACTTCATTTGATGAGATTACATATTTATATGTATTTGAGAGAGAAATTAAACATGCATTTTTTGAATCAATAATTGCAATGGAAACACACCTAAAAGCAATCTTTTCACATAGATTTTCAGAATTATACGCTTCCATTCCTTATGCTTATTTAGATATAAATTGTTATGATAAAGCTCGTTCTTTAGACTCCATTAAAAGTATTTCAAAAATTTCTCGTGTTATCTTTAATTATAAAGACAAGGGGAATAATAGCATTTCTCATTATGTACAAACCTACAATGATATTCGTATATGGATACTAATAAATTTTTTAGATTTTGGCTGTTTAAAGCATATGTTAATTAATAGTACAAAAAAGCTTCAGAATATAGTAGCTAAAGACTTGTCTACTTTCATTGAGGAGAATATTGGTACCAAAACATTATTTCCACCGGAAGTTATGATTTCGTTTGTTGAGAATATAAATGATGTTAGAAATATTTGTGCTCATACAAATCGCTTACTTGATTCCAAATGTAAACGTGATTCTAAACATTGGTCTTCCTTACATGAAAAATTCGGTATTACCAATAATATGCTTAGGAATTCTCCTTATTCAGTAATGATATCTTTGCACTGCTTTTTAAGCTATCATGAATATGCAACACTTCAAAACACTATAAGAAAACAATTTAATATTTTAAATAAACGACTCAATTCCATAAGTATCAATGAAATATCGAAACGTTTAGGGTTTCCTGATGATTGGCATATTAATACATCCCGACTGATAACAAAATAACTAAATAATACTATTTTAAAAGTCAAAAAGGCCAGTACAAGTTAGAACACATACAACCTGTACTGGTCTTTTTATGTATTATCGTACTCATATCCCCCGAAAGAACGCCATTAAATGTAGCAGATCTTGTGGCACTCCTTACTACCTAAATCACAGAAACATAAGAAACGAGCAAAATGTAATCAGTCAAACTGTTAGTCGACTCCTTAGTAGCAAATTTTACTAGTTTTTATCTCTCCCTGAGGAACGCCATTATGCGTAGCATATCTTGTGGCACCAATTATTACCTAAATCACAGAAACATAACAAGAGCGCGACATGTTCCGGAGCAAACCTACCGTAGGATCATTTTGTGGTGGAATATGTCGCGCTCTTCCCTTTGCTAATTAACTTATGCCACAAGATTGCATAACAAAAACAAGTGACTACTCGAATGGATTCCCCAATCGTTGTAACACATGCTCGAACTTCTCTTTTGGCTTCGCATTGGTGCTATACCATTCTAAGAGCTCCGAGATTTTTTGTTCTGCTTCTTCTGGGGATAATCCTTCTAGCAAGGTAATCGCTTTTCGAGGCAAGGCACCGCTTGTGCCACCTGCTACTAAGGTAAAGCCATTTGGTTTTCCCACTAGGCCGATATCTTTAATCATGGATTCAGCACAGCATCGAGGGCAACCGCTGATGCCGATGCGAATTTTGTTCGGCATATCTTTGCCGTAGTGTTTTTGGTCTACCATGGTCGCCATCGGAATGGTTTCCATAAAGGCATGGCTACATCCATCTGTACCTCGGCATGCCACGATGGAGTTCACCGATTTGTGTTGTACTTGCACCACTCCATCTGGTAAGTGTTCCAAGATGGATTCTTTTTGTTCTTTTGTAATATCATAAATTTGAATACCTGTAGGAACGATACGGAACTTTCCATTATGTTCTTTCGTTAGGCTAAAAATTGCCTCCATTTGTTCATATGTGAACTCACTGAATAAGGCATGTAAAATAACTGCTGTTTTCATAAAACTCTCCTAAATTAACTGTATGGGCGTACATTCCTACTTAGGACGTAAGGAACTGACTAAACACATAATTGCCGTGCTTGGCCCCTTCCTTAGTGAGACGATATGCATCATCTTCATAAACAAGCAATTGTTTACGCATTAGATCTGCAATGACAGATCCATATATATTGTGAAAGTCCAAATTAAATCGACTTTCAAACAAACTAGGTACTAAGCCCCACTTCGTGCGCAACGCAAGAAAGCTAAAATCTTCATAGTCACGTGGACTCATGATAATTTCTTCCTCTATGCAAGGACTTTCACCCATTTCAATCTTATGGATGTAAGGCACCACGTAAGGGGTATTCTGAAAGCGCCGATTCCCCACAAAGGAATGGGCTCCTGCACCAAAGCCGATGTAATCAGCGCCATGCCAATATTTGATATTATGACAACTGAAAGCCCCATCTTTACCAAAACTAGCAATTTCATATCTATCGAACATCTGTTTTTCTAACCCTTCTACAAGGTAGTCGTACATCTGTTCGCATATATCTTCAGATGGTAATATCACCGAATGGTCCATGACTTGACGATGCAATAAGGTACTAGGTTCCACTTGCAGGCCATAGATAGAGATATGATTAATAGGCAAAGATTGAATGATCTCTAAATTATAAGAAACGTCATCCAATGTTTGTTGCGGTAATCCATAGATTTGATCAATGCTAATATTTCGGAACCCTACCTCATAGGCATTCAGAACAGCTTGCTGTGCCATCTTTGCCGTATGGGTACGGTGCAATACACGCAAATGGTCATCACGAAATGTTTGCACACCGAAACTGATACGGTTGATGCCAAGCGCATATAAGTGTCGCAAGTATTGTGTATCTACTTCACCAGGGTTAGCCTCTATGGTAATTTCCACATCGCTACTTATCGTATATGTTTTGTACACTGTCTCTAATATACGAGTCAATTCCTTGATGGACAATACCGTCGGTGTGCCACCGCCGAAGTAAATCGTATCGAAGGGCTCTGTCCCCAACAGGGATTGACTAGATTCAATTTCTTGTCGCAACGCATAGGCGTACACATCAAAATAGTCTTCTAATCCTTGGTACGAAGGGAAATCACAATAGGTACACTTCTGTCTGCAAAAAGGGATGTGAATGTACATCCCTCGTTCGCCTACAGGAATACGAGTTGTATTCATTAGTTTTCTACTTTCAAAATCGCCATGAACGCCTCTTGTGGAATCTCTACAGACCCTACGGCTTTCATGCGTTTTTTACCTTCTTTTTGTTTTTCTAGCAATTTGCGTTTACGGGAAATATCACCACCGTAACATTTTGCCAATACGTCTTTTCGCCATGCTTTTACCGTTTCACGAGCTACAATTTTTGTGCCTACTGCCGCTTGAATTGGAATTTCAAAGTTTTGACGAGGAATCAATTCTTTCAATTTCTCAGCGAGGGCACGGCCACGTAATTGAGCCCGATCTTTGTGAACAATAATACTCAAGGCATCGACAGGATCTCCATTTAATAAGATATCCATTTTCACCATTGGAGATTGTTGGTAGCCAATCAATTCGTAATCCAAGGATGCGTAACCTTTCGTAGCAGATTTCAATTTATCGAAATAATCGTAAATGATTTCCCCTAGTGGCAAGTGGTATACGATGGATACACGGCTTTCATCAATGTATTCCATGCTGATGTATTCCCCACGTTTATCCTGTGAAAGTTCCATAATGGCCCCCACATAATCTTTAGGAACGATAGTGGTTGCCTTTACATATGGCTCTTCTACATAGTCAATTTCAGTTGGTGGTGGTAATTTAGCAGGGTTATCTACTTCGATAATTTCCCCATTTGTTTTGTATACCTTATAGTTTACGCTTGGAGCGGTCGTAATCAGGGATAGATTATACTCCCGTTCCAAACGTTCTTGGATGACATCCATGTGTAATAGTCCAAGGAAACCGCAACGGAATCCAAATCCTAGTGCCAAGGATGTTTCTGCTTCGTATTCTAAAGCAGCATCGTTTAGGTTTAATTTTTCTAAGGCATCCCGCAAGTTTTCATAATCTTTGGAATCTGTTGGGTAAAGACCACAATATACCATAGACACGGCTTTACGGTATCCTGGTAATGGTTCTTCCGCTGGATTATCAGCTTTCGTGATCGTATCCCCTACACGGCAGTCACGAACATTTTTAATACTTGCTGCCACACAGCCTACAGAGCCACATGGTAATTCTTGGACTGGTAATAAATGCGGTGTAAATACACCTAATTCAGTGACCTCAAAATCCTTAGAACTGTGCATCATACGGATGGTGTCTTTTACTTTCAAAGACCCTTCTTGTACACGTACGTATGCAATGGCACCTTTATAGGAGTCAAAGCGAGAGTCAAAAATTAAGGCACGTGCTGGTTTATCAGAATGATCTGGTGGGGCAGGAATTTTCTCTACAATCGCTTCTAAGATATCCTGAATACCAATGCCAGACTTAGCACTGGCCAGAATAGCATCGGATGCATCTAATCCAATAACATCTTCAATTTCACGTTTCACACGTTCAGGATCTGCACTTGGCAAATCAATTTTATTAATGACAGGAATGATTTCCAAATCATGTTCCAATGCCAAATAGACATTGGCCAAAGTTTGCGCCTCTACACCTTGTGCAGCATCTACCACCAATAGGGCCCCTTCACAAGCTGCCAAGGAACGAGATACTTCATAGCTGAAGTCTACGTGACCTGGTGTGTCGATTAAATTTAATGTGTATTCCTGTCCATCTTTTGCAGTGTGCAATAAACGAACGGATTGGGCTTTAATTGTAATGCCCCGTTCCCGTTCTAAGTCCATAGAATCTAAGACTTGGGCTTGCATTTCCCGTTTCGTCAAAGACCCAGTTTCTTCAATTAAACGATCCGCAAGCGTGGACTTACCATGGTCAATATGAGCAATGATACAGAAATTACGAATATGTGATGTACTCATGACTTCCCTTTCTAACAAACAATATCTATTACACCACCACCTAGAACTCGACTTCCCTCGTAGAATACGACAGATTGCCCCGGTGTAATGGCGCGTTGTGGTTCTGTAAATTCAACTTTCATAGTACCGTCCTCTGTGAAAGTAACAGTACATGGTGATGGTTTCGCAGCATACCGAATTTTACCTTCCGCTTGCAATGATGTGGGCACAACTCCGTCTAGGAAGTTATAGTTTTTACACAACATGGTACGAGAGAATAAACTTTCATTAGGACCAACGATAACCTCATTCGTTTCGCCATCTAATTTCACAACATAGAGAGGGTATGCATAAGCAATGCCCAAGCCCTTACGTTGTCCAATTGTATAATTGTATAATCCATTATGCGTACCTAAGACCTCACCATTTTCATGGACAATGCGCCCTGATTTAGGTTTCGATTTCGATGTTTTTTCGATGAACCCTTGGTAATTATGATTCGGCAAGAAACAGATATCTAAGCTATCTGGTTTATCCCATACAGGCAATTCTTTTTCATGAGCCATTTCGCGAGTTTTCGTTTTTGGTTGATTCCCCAAAGGAAAGACTAAATGTTTTAAAATATCTTGGGTTAACGTGTACAATACATAACTTTGATCCTTTGTTGGATCTTCTCCTTTGTGCAACTCGTAACGCTGCGCTGCTTCGTTGTACATTACTTGCGCATAGTGACCTGTCACCATGTGCGTAGCCCCTAAGGATAGGGCCCGTTGTAAAAGCAAATCGAATTTAATATTGCGATTACAGAACACGCACGGATTCGGTGTACGACCATTGGAATATTCTTTGATGAAGTAATCTACTACATTATCTTTGAAAATATCTTTCGCATCCACCACATGATGTTCAATACCAAGAAAATCGCACATCTTCTTCGCATCAATGACAGCTTGAGGAATCTCATCTTCCTCTGTATCGCTGACCCATAAACGCAAGGTAATACCAAATACTTTATACCCTTGTTCTAATAACATTGAAGCGGTTAAAGAACTATCTACGCCCCCGCTCATAGCTACTGCATATACTTTGTCCATATTATCTCCTACCATCAAATTGATACATCAAAACAGATTGAAAGTCTGAAGATGTATAATTGAACAAAAAATTATACTTATACATATCATCCTATTATATCGTATTTTCTAGGTGTTTTACAAGAATCTGAGGCGTGGAAGAGCCTATTTTCTCTATCGTTATTTCCGCTACTAGCGACCAATATAAAGTATTTCATATGGTTCAAATATTGCTCGCGGTAAATATATCTTTTTAAAGAACAAATTATTGTTAGCATAGACCATTGAGTCTGATTGTTTATATACATCAGAATGTTTTAAGTCAAAATATTCATCATATACCTTGAACAGTACAAATTGATTATTATACACCCCTTGAAATCGATACACTGTATTAAATCCCCAAAAGTCGCGCTCATGTTTTTGTATCTGCCAACTATTTAATATATATTCACCTTTTTTCAAAATGCCTACCACATCATCTGAATATACTCTAGTGCCATACTCCTCATATTCTATAGTTAAATCGTCATTCTGAAATAAGACTTCTTTTTTCCCTTGAGAATTTGTTTCCTTATATACAGTATCACTAAAAGGCACGCGAGGAGACCCTTTAAACTTTGTTCTAGGTGGATGTTTTTCAATCCCATCATAATCTATGGGTTTTATACTATCTATTGTTTCATCTAATATATTTTCTACGGGAATATGATATTGTAAATCATATTGTCCTTTCCCAAACTCATAATCCTTCATATAAATACATCTATAATTAATTTGTAAGTTATTTCCCATCAAATATAGTTGCTCTGTACTGACACCCTTAACACCCACAAGAGGTATCTTACAGATAATTGTATTGCTATCCAAATCAAATACGACTAGCTGTGCTGCATCTACATAATTGATGATAAATAATAATTTTCCATCAACCTCGACCGAATTAGAAATATCTAACATCGTCGGATCTTTCCAAAGTACTTCTGATGCCCCATCCTTATGCATACGTTCAATCTGCTTGTCATATGTATTATAAACAATATATGTACTAGGTCCGAATACATTAAATTTTAACTGTGTCCAATAATAGGTGTTAAAGAATATTATTCCTATCATTGATAATAATAAGAATAAAATAGCCAGGATTCTTAGATTACGTGCTTTCAATCTTCCATTTAATTTAGTGCCTATAGCCAACTTGCTTTCCCCCTTCTATAGATAATCAGTCATTATCGTATCAATATAACTATATTCATTAGGTTGAAGTCCAAATAGCAATTCCCCTATCTCTATCTCTTTTTTCATTTCCTCTCCAGCTACATCTATATATACCTTATAATTTATTTCTTGTTGTCTTTCATATCCTAGGCTTTCTAATATCTCTATAGTTTCATAATACATCTTTGTGGTAGAATCCAATAACACTTCTGCATCATCAGAAAATGTATTCCTTTTGATACTAAATGTATTAAACTCATCATCCTGAACAGTTATTATTTGCTGTACTTGTATATAAAATGTTTTTATATATAAGGACATATATAGATATGTTGATGATACAACTTGAATATCTCCCTCATCAGTGTAATAAGTACCTATATGCCATACGTAACTTTGCGCTTTATCTGGTAGCTGACATCCACCATATTTTTTACATAAATCATCTAATTCTTCAAATGTTTGCAAATGCATATATCTAAGAATGCTTTCATCCACAACATAATTCCCGTTTATGAATTTACTGTGATTTGCTAAATGCATGATTTCTTCTGCAATATTGCTTAAAGATTGATCAATATCCATTGCCATGTTACCATTAGCATTACTATGTTCCTCACCATAACATAATATACGCCCTAAATAGTGTTGACAGCCTAAAAATTCCTCACCTGATCTTGATTCAGCTATAGATACCAAAGGAATCCTTTCATTTATGTCAACAGCAGAAATATGACTATAGCCATATAATTCCAATAGTTCTACAATATATTGCCTTTCATTTGAATAATCATGAAAAACATCATTTATAGTTATTGCATATAAACTAAGGCTATCAAAAAATATGCCATTTTTTTCACGATTATTTAAAATCATTTCATATTCATAGTATATTTCATAATATGGGGCTTTCGGATAAACTTTAACCTTCATAGTAGTTACTAATGTATCACAATCGTTAAGAGTTAAGTTTACCCTCTTATATTGCAAAAGCAATTCTGGACCAAAACCACTGACTATATGATCTTTAAGATTACAGTCTGCATATAAAAAATCAAATGCATGTTGATTTTCTGTTTTACTCATAATTTCATTTCTATCTCTAACACCTGGGTTCAGTAAAACTTTCATTATATTACCTTTACTATTGATCTTATATGTACTTTTGAAAGTTTAAACTTACAACAACTTGCACAAGATGTATATACCTCAATGCCAATAGAATCATAAAAGAAATATTTCAAAAAATGGGGTAATCTTTAAAATTTGGCATATTCATTTTCTGGAACAATAGATGATATTTTATCTTCAGGTAAGTTAGGACTCTTAATGCCTAGTTTCTCATAAGACCAAAGGTCAAAGAGTTCATTGTCATAGGCTTGTTCTGCTAATACATCGTAACCAAAGTTATTGGAAATATGCATTTCTTCATCTAACATATAGGAGAACACCGTCCACGGTTCAAGATGACATGCAATAAATGCATTTCGCATATAATTCGACCACAATGCCATTTGTTCCATCGTAGCATCATAAGTAGCCTTAGAAACTACCTTACGGTCTATCATTTCCTCAAAAGTGAGGTATTCACCATCGACAATGATATACCCTAGTTGACGACATACCGTTCCATCATTCTCTACATATAGATATACCCGATGATATGTACCTGGTAAGATAGAATACAAAATATCATAACTGTTTTGAAGATATTGTGGAATTAAATCGTGGATATCTTCTCCTGTAAATTCTATAGCTGGATCTACATCAACCATTTCCTCTACCTCCTCTTCAATAAACTGAGACATATCTATGTGCATAGTTCCCGTGATACATCCCTCATGAGGTGCTACTGCATGCGTATGCAGTGGTTCTCCTTCCGGGGAGAAATATCTCTCTTCCCAGGCATTTACCAAAGCTAGTTCATCAGTAAAATTATCTTCTGTGACATTGTCATATACATAAGAGAGTTCGCCGGTAGAAATGTTAAATATACAATCTAAGGATGTATATCTTTTTTCTAAAATTCTATGCATATCATAAAACTCATTAAACCATTCCCAATAAGCAGCTGGTACTCTAAAATCCACTGTGCCTTCAAATTTTGATTGTATATTTTTTTCTTTAATCCATGTATTATCCTCATATTCAACATAGATATTCAATTTTTTCTTATTACAGATTGTATCCAAATGAAAATACATTCTTTTACAGTCCTTAGATATAAAGTCTCTTAAATAAAGAGGCTTTTTCTTAATTATATTATTCAAAACATCAACTAAATTAGCTGATTTAATTCTATTTTTGAGTACTTTTTCTGGAATAATATTTTGTTTCTTTACTATACTAGCTGCTTCATCCCCCCAAAGAACACGACATTTATACCCTATCTTTCTATACTGCCAGATTAATTTTGGCGTATCGTGATATGTATAATCTAGAGGAATTTCATAATAATTAATTTGACTATTTCCGTCAACACCCACTTCTAACTCCACAATATCCAAAGGACAATTCTCTTCATCCTTTGGACTAATATAAGCACTATTAGCTATTTTTCCTAATCCTAGCCCTGAAATATCGTCACGGAGATAATTAGAGACTATAAATAAATCATTTCTAGTTATAAACGAATCGTCATCATATATAACTATAAAGTCGCCACAATATGATCCTAAATATAATTCAATATGGACTAGTATCTTTGACCAATTACCAGGGATATACGTGTTTCCTATTTCTCTAGTTGCCTGTATTAACTTTTCTTCCATCAGCAACTTTTTGTCTTCTGCAAACATTATGATCCTCCATTTAAAAAGCTTTCTGTCGCTTCTTTTTTATCAATAATAAAATTTATATTAAATTCTTTCGGACTTTTATTTTCTCCATCATATACTATATCTATCGTTACCTTTACCTCCTTATCCTCTTGTAACGCATTCTTCCACTGATTTTCCATTACTCTATAATCACTTCTATTCACAATTGCATCCATAGCAACTAGATTATCTAATTCTCCTGAGCCTCCAAAGATATTAGCTATCAGATGCCACCATAATCACCTGGTAATCGGTCTTCATCACCTGCTTTTAATTGATCTCCGTTATTTCTCCATTCCTCTTCCTATATTCTTTAATTAAAGAATTATTTAGTTCCCGTAGACCTTGTGCTACTTTTTTTCCATCTTTATAGTATAAATCAGATTTTTCTATAAGCGATAAATATTTTTCAATATCATTCGGTTCCTTAAATAACAAATAAAAAGTATTTAGATCTTCATCATCCATATCTTCAAAACTTGTTAAAAGAGTAATATCATCCAAATACCCATATCTTAATTCCTCTATACTCGAATAAAATGAACCTCTTCCTTCTACTTGAGCAATATAATTTTTTTCATAATCTGTATTTAAAACTTTAATGATATGTACACCTAACCCTAATTTTGTCTTTGTATATCCTGACACTCCATAAGTATATAAATAATCACCTTTTACAATATACGTATACATCTTATTTTCTATAGTTAGATTATTAAAGTAATCTCTCAATTCATAAAAATAGGTTATTTCATATCGAAAAAATGTTTTTATATCCATATACCGATGAATATTAATATATAGATAAAGTGGTCCCATTATCGCCATAATTATTAAAAACCATATGCATACTTTTTTCACAATTCATCACCTGCTAAAGATATACAATAGAATATGTAAAGGATAGATAGTTCAGTTGCTTTTTCTTAAATTTACGGAAATAATTGGAAACTATCTTCAAATGTAGGTTCAACTCTCCAATCTATATTTCGTGACTCTAAGTATTCTTCATAATCAACATTCCGCCATACACTAGATTCCATGAAAAATGAAGTATCAATAGTTGCAAATGTATGCTGTATAGCAAACTCTTTTATTTCTTCATACTTTTTCTCAAATAATAAACCTTTTACAATAGTGCCTTCAAATTCCCATGCATTGATAATTAAGTATCTATAAAAATGTACGCAATTTTCTTTGTTTGGATTATATGAAAGCATCTTTTTATATAGTTCTACTGCCAAAAAATATGGTTGATCTATAAGCTCATGTGACTGAATTACCATTTTTAATAAGTCATATAATTGAGCATCAAAATGAACATTAGTAATTAAATTATATAAAATATGATAGATTCTAGATATTTTTTTATCACAAAACTTTTCCATAAACTCATTTTTTGTTAAGGAGTGTGTCGTTCTTTTATCCCAAGAGTGATCAAAAAGACACCATGAAATACATTTCCCTTCTAGAATACTTGTAAACAGATATAGCAATATTTTATATTTTTTATACATATAGTTACCTCTACTTAATAAATTAGATAGGATAAAAATAGAAAATGACTTTTTGAAAGTTTAAACTTCCAACAACTTGTACAGGATGTATATACTTTCAATACAAATAGAACCATAAAAGATATATTTTAAAGTACTACGCATTTTATTGGTGAGGGAAGATAACAATTCCTCATGTACCCAATAGTAGTAACCTATAATAGTGTAAGTTATTAATAATAAGGAGTTCCATTTAATCCACCCCTCTGTAAAGCCAAATCGAATTAATGTACCAAAAGATACAGAAAATATTAATATCCGCAAAATATGAATCCCTATATTAGTTAAAACAGTATATCTTTTATTATTGTATTTAAACCAATATATGCATAATGGAATCAATCCAATACAATTATAAAACAAAAATAACATATCCTCCACATCAGCTCCATAGCTTTCCAGTGTACGAAGTGTAGTTTTAATAATTTCATGCATTGGTATTCTCTTTCAGTAAACAACCTAACTTTTTTCTCATCTTAATGATAAAGTCATCATCTGACTCTGCTACTATAAAACATAATAGATGAAGAGGTATAATAAACATAGCTGTTGCCCAAATGATTGGAATATTCATTGCTCTGAACCGTTTTATAGTGAATATAAACAGCATATAGTGAGAGCCACATACGATGATGGCGAATTATAAAGCAATAATATCAACCTCTGCTCCATTTTTTTCTAAAATAAATGCAGAAATCCCTAGTAGCCATGACCACAATATTATCCAGCCTAAACTTTTATTATAACCTTTTATCGGAAGTGGTTTATATGGATTAAAATTATCTTTTATTCTCTGCATAATCATTTTTAACTCTCCTTAATTTTACCACTCATTATATATACATCATATCATATTGATAAACTAAATTAGAATAGTTAACCAGTTTGTTACACCTGTTGTTCAAGCATTGTTTTTTCCTACATACTATTTTTATAAATTCCTCACCATCTTTAATAAATACAAAAGGACGCCTATTTCTAAGCGTCCTTATTCCTATTCTGTTTCTAACATCCGTTTCGCTCGTTCTTTGTCTTTTTTCAAGATTTGAGAAAATTCTCTAATGATTTGCCATTCTTCCTCTGTAGCTCTTAACTGGCGTTGCTTTCTAAGCTCTCCACCTGTTAATGGTCTACCTGCACCTTCTCGTGCTCCCCCTCTAGGCATCCTTATCACCACCCATGAATTTAGCTATAATTGTAATTGCATAGCTAACAACGAAACCATTAATCCATGAACCCCAATCTAATCCTGTGTAAATTTTAGCGATAAACACAGCAATTGCTAATACTACGTACACTTTCAATATAATTTTCATACCTATCAACTCTAAAATTCCTTTCATAGTTAATCTATGTCATTTTATGATTAGTTTTATTATACCACTTTATCGAAAGAAGTTTGTATAGATAGAGATTATTTTTAATCCTCTGCATAATCACCTATTTTAATCCTCCTTAGCATATTGATAACTAAGTTAGAATAGGTAAGTCTTATGTATGCCCTTTTTCACATTACTATATCTTTATACATAAGAACCACTTACCAAGGTAAGTGGTTAGAATCCCAAATCTTTAAATAGTTTTTTTGTGTACTCTTCCAATTCTTTATTAGATTCGCATAACTTTTCAAACTCTTCAAGCTCTTTGTGATATAAATGAACTGTTTCTAATGTATAAAACGGTGTCGTATCATTTTCCCAATCATCCAAAATATCATAAAGTTCGTGGTCTAACTTTTCTTGGTTTAGCTTTTTTTGCAACATATGTTAACGCCCCTTGCTTATCCATACTTTTTAATACCCTATGAGTAACTTTAGATAAATTTTCATCTAGATACTCACCTCTATATTTATTATATAAATTATCATAAATTAAGGCAAGTTTATTTCTATCAAGAATTGTTGTATAGAGGTTTAAGGCACTTATTAGATTATATATTATACTCCATTCTATGAGAGTGAAACAATCAGTTAAGGAATAATCAGTCAACTGGGGTATGATTATTAATAGAAAAACCACCTACTTATGCAGGTGGTTTTAATACTTCTCGGTGGGTGTCGCTTACCCCACATCTCAATCCTATTTCTAGTTGTGTAGA
>CAUQLO010000045.1:0-13795 GCA_963518725.1 uncultured Veillonella sp.
CTACTCATATTTGATGTGTTTTTATGGGTAATGCTATAAGGAGTTAAGAGTGACTAAAAGGCATTTGAAATAGTCTATCGTGTGTGATAGTATAAAAATAACTGTTGTCGCTAACAGGTCCTATGGTATTGTCATGAACGTAATTTAAAAACTATGTATGAGCCATAGCAGAGAGAGTTAGATACTGTATATGTAAATAGTTGTGTGTTCAGAAATGGAGTATGAGTATGAATAAGGTGATGACAGCATTAGCTGTAACAACTGCGTTGGGTGTGAGTACGGTATTAGGAGCTAATCCTTTCACGGATATAACGCCACAGGATTGGTCCTATCAAGCGGTGGCTCAATTGGCAAAACAAGGTGTAGTAAATGGATATCCTGATGGTACGTTCCAAGGGGGTCATAACATCACTCGCTTTGAGATGGCACAAATGGTGGCGAAAGCTTTGCATCAGCAAGAACGCATGAATGGGGAGCAACAAGAGGTATTGAATAAATTGCGGGACGAGTTCAGTAAAGAGTTGCGCAATCTAGGTGTTCGAGTGGACAACTTAGAACATAAAGTGGGCAATGTGAGCTTTACTGGAGATATACGTTTACGATTTGATGGACAAAAGGAGCATGGGCTCTATGTGAACGCGCCAGTAGACAATACCACCCTTAAGGTGAATGGTAAGAATGTGACGTTTAATAAAGGTATGCATGAAGTGCATTTCTCTGAGGAGGGCATCGATGCGGCTAGACGGTTGACAATGCAGACGGATCTAGATGCTCTGCGAAACAGCGTCGATAAGAGTGAAAGCGCTACTGCTCTCGCGGAAGGTATATACGTAGAAGAGGCAGATATAGGATCTGTTTATCATAACAACAGTATGGGACTTGTAACCGGTTATGAAGCTGATAAAAAAGTACTTTCAGATGAGGAAAAGTATTTCTACTCTGAAACGGAAAAGAGAAGAAAGATACTCACTAGAAAGTATACACACACACCAGAAGGGATGGGTTTTACCTTTGATTTACCAGATTCTATGACTACTCATGATGCGGTAAAGTTAGCCTATGATAAGTGGAAGAAAGCAAAAGCGGAATTTATAAAGCAATACCCTGATGCGAAAGATGACAGTTCTTTGGCCATAGATGATTTTAATATAATATTTACTTACTACTTTTATCACAAAGCTAGTATACTTCCAGAATACATTTACTATTTATCTCAACAATATGGTATCAATGGTAAAAAGAAATCGGCTACATCCTATCGTGTGCGTGTGAATGCAATGGCAGATGTAAACAAGAATACGAAGATTGGTATCCGCTTGGCTCAGGAAAGTGAGTTTGGAACAGGTGCGCAAAAGAAAACAGAGGTAGACCGGTTATGGATATCCCATCGCTTTGGTAAATCTCAAGTGATGGCTGGCCGTGTAGGGACTATGTTTGGTGATGGCTTAGTGTTTGAGGGGGACTTCGATGGTATCGTAGGAAGCACTAAACTTGGTGCAACGAATCTTACGGTAGGGTATGGATATCCCACTGAATTGACAACGAATGCGAAAGGCATGGGTCAAACTATGGCTTATGGTCAATTGCAAGTGCCAATTACGAAACATATTTCTGGTAAGGTCTACATGGCATCCTTGAACTCCCATACTACTGCAAAGGATGGGGTAGAGAATGTGTTAATGGGTAATCACGTAGGGTTGTCGCATCGTGTGTATGGAGTGGCCTTGAGTGGAGACCACGGTCGTTTCGGTTGGAATGCAGAATATGCAAAACGTACTGTCGGGGAAGATAACCAAATGTTCTCGCCAGTGCTTCGGAGTGGTAAAGGTCGCAACGCATGGATGGCAGGTGCTAATTATACGTATGGCAAGGCTACCGTAGGATTGCAGTACTTCTATTTAGGGCAAAATAGCCCAATTTTGGCATCCTCCGTATATGACACGCGGTACAGTAAAAACTGGAAAGGTTACGTAGCTACGTTGAGCTATGCATTTAATCAACATGCGAGTGCTAAAGTGGGATACACTTTTAAAGGTACCCCAGTAGAAATCTATCATGGTGCTGTAGCCCCAGCTTCAAAATACTTTGCTCAAGTGGAATACAAATTCTAGGAGTTCTAGATCGTTTCCATAGGCGGGATATACATAGAAAATAAAACAGGGGACTCGATTCGATGGAATCGGGTCCCCTGTTCTCATTTGAAAGTTCTATATGGTTGCAGCTCTCTAATTGAGACATATAGGTAATGAAAAAGTTTCGTTGTTACAGTGATAGGATTATGCTTTTTGTACGGTGTTAAGGTTGAGCTCCAAGTCTTTGATCATTTGTAGATCATCTAATGGAGAACGACCAGCCGTTGTTAGGTAACCACCTACCATGATACCGTTTAAGCCACCTTTTAATGCGTAAGCTTGTAAGTCACGAAGGTTTACTTCACGACCGCCAGCCGTACGAATTAAGGCCTTTGGCAAGACGAAGCGGAACACAGCAAAAGTTCGAAGAATTTCCAATGGAGGAATTGGTTTATTGTTTTCGAACGGTGTGTTCTTGATTGGGTTAAGAATGTTCAACGGAACAGAGTCGACCCCTAATCGTTTTAACTCGAATGCCATTTCAACACGTTGCTCTTTGGTTTCGTTCAATCCCAAGATACCGCCGGAGCAAACACGAATGCCTGCCTTTTGTGCATTGGAGATAGTGAACATTTTATCTTCATAAGAGTGTGTTGTACAAATGTCTGGGAAATGGCTTGGTGCTGTTTCGATATTGGAGTGATAGCGGGTCACACCAATCTCTTTCAATTGCACCGCTTGCTCGTAGGTCAATAGACCAAGGGAGCAACAAATTTCCAAGCCAACTTCTTTACGAATACGAGTGAGAGCGCTTAAGATTTGCTCGAACTCTTTTGGGTTGTTTGTGTTACGACCACTTGTTACAATGGAGAAGCGGATCGCACCAGCTTCTTTCGCTTTTTTAGCGGCGTTAACGATTTCATCCTCTTCCATGAAAGGATACACAGTAACTCCAGTGTCATGATGGGCGGATTGAGCACAGAATTTACAGTTTTCTGGGCATTTACCGGAACGGGCGTTCACGATGGCACATAGGTCTACTGTATCGTCATTGAATTTTTGACGGATTTTGTCAGCCATAGCCAATAGTATCATAGTGTCTTCATCAGACGTGTTAATTAGTTGCTCAGCCTCTTCACGAGTGATCTCGCCACCATCTAATACTTTTTGCGCATAGGCTATGATTGTTTCGTAGGAAATAGATTTTGATACAGTTTCCATAATTACACCTCGTAATAGTTGTTTGATTTTAATGACTACATCATAATGACTACATTATATATCTATTGTTAACTTGAGTCAATAGCAAGGGTGTTAACATTCCAAGGTCGTCACTTGTTCCGCTATGAATCGTCACTTGTTATGCTATGTAGCCTGTGGCGTTCGTAACTGAATAGGGCAAAGGGAAGAGCACGACATATTCCTCCACAAACTGATACAGTGGTTAGGTTTGCTCCGGAACATGTCGTGCTCTTCTTGCGTTTGTCTAATTTAGGTAGTAATGGCGCCACAAGGCTACTACCCGTAATGGCTTTCCTCAGGGGATTGGAAGATTGCAATATATTTCTTCTCAAAGTGATACGGTGGTTAGGTTTGCTCCGGAATATGTCGTGCTCTTCTTGCATTTGTGGAATTTAGGTAGAAAGGGGCGCCACAAGGCTACTACACGTAATGGCGTTCCTCAGGGGAGATGATATCGTTACTGAGGCTATTATAGGGATTAGTATAAGTTAGTATAAAATGTTTGTGGAAAAAATCCATAAAAAATGATATAACTTTTTATAAGAAATGCAGAGTATACGAATGTATAGAAAAGAAATTTTATTAAGGGAATTGTTAGAATATATAAGGTGGTGAAATAAAATGATGATAGATGAGATAAAAGAGTTAATTCAAAATGGAGAAAAGATAGATGTGGAGTTTAAAGAATCTAAACATGCTTTAACAAAAGATGTCTTTGATACAGTGTGTTCTTTTAATAATAGGAACGGTGGACATATTTTATTAGGTGTTAATGATCAAAGGGAGATTATCGGTGTTATTAAAAATAAGGTTGATAAAGTGATTAAAGACTTTACGACATCTATTAATAATCCGCAAAAGATGTATCCGCCACTGTATTTAACACCTGAAGTTTTTGATATAGATGGAAAGATAGTGATTTATATTAGGGTGCCGGAAGGGTATCAGGTGTGTAGACATAATGGGAGAATTTGGGATAGATCCTATGAGGGAGATGTAAATATTACAGACCGTGCTGAACTTGTATATAAGATGTATGGAAGAAAACAAGGAAGTTATTTTGTTAATAAGGTATACCCAAATCTCGATATGGATTTTCTTGATGCATCGATTATTGATAAAGCTAAGAAAATGGCTATAGCAAGAAATAAGAATCATGTATGGGAAAAAATGGACCATGAGGAGATTCTTAGGAGTGCAAATTTAATTTTGACAGATCCAGAAACTAAGCGCGAGGGAATTACATTAGCAGCTATTTTGTTATTTGGAAAAGATAATTCCATTATGTCCGTTCTCCCACAGCATAAAACGGATGCTATATTTAGGGTAGAAAATAAGGATAGATATGATGATAGAGATGTTGTCATTACAAACTTGATCGATAGTTATGACCGGCTTATAAAATTTGGACAAAAACACTTAAATGATTTATTTGTTCTAGATGGAATGGTCAATGTTAATGCTAGAGATAGAATACTAAGAGAGATAGTGTCCAATACATTAGCTCATAGAGATTATTCAAGTGGATATCCTGCCAAGATGATTATTGATGATGAGAAAATTATAGTTGAAAATAGCAACTTAGCTCATGGTATGGGAGCATTAGATTTACAGAAATTTGAGCCATTTCCTAAAAACCCTGCTATCTCTAAAGTGTTTAGAGAAATAGGTATTGCAGATGAACTTGGATCAGGGATGCGGAATACATACAAGTATACACAGCTGTATTCAGGGCAGAATCCACTGTTTGAGGAAGGTGATATATTTAGGACGATTGTTCCTTTGAAGAAGATAGCAACAAAAAAAGTGGGCGGGAATGATGTTCCTCAAGATGTTACTCAGGATAAAGAGAGAATTATTGAATTCATAAAATCTGAAGTTAGATTGAATAATAAAGTCACAAGACAAGCTATTGCAGAACATGCAGGCATAAGTGTAAAAACGATACAAAGATTATTGAAAGAAATTGATAATTTGAAATATGTAGGTAGGGGTAAGAATGGTCATTGGGAACTTGAGGAGTAAATATTATTATAATTATAAATGATGGGTTATACAATACGTGTAGCTAAAGATTTTATAAAGAAAAGCACAAAAAAACTCCCTAGGGTGCGACCTAGGGAGTTTTACTTTATATTAGTTATAGATTATCTTTTTATATGCCGCTCTAAATGCCGCTCTAAATGCCGCTCTAAGTGTCGCTCTAAGTGTCGCTCTAAGTGCCCCTCTAAATGTCCCTCGAAGTGTCCCTCGAAGTGTCCCTCGAAATGTCCCTCGAAGTGTCCCTCGAAGTGTCCCTCGAAATGTCCTTCGAAGTGTCCCTCGAAGTGTCCCCCGAAAGAAATTCATACTTTTGGTGTAGTCATTTTTCGTGTTTACTTTTATAATAGAGGGTAAGAATGTTTTATATAAGTTTGAGGCGTAAGGTTTGTTGTTTTGGAGGGCTAGATGATTGTCCTAGATGCGAATGCAGGGGTTCCCATGTACGAGCAGGTATATGAGGCTGTAAAAGTGCATATTGAGCAAGGTTTGTTCCGTCCAGGGCAACGACTTCCTTCTATACGTGCTATGGCGGCGCAGTTAGGTGTGAGCAAGATTACGGTGGAGCAAGCCTATTTGCAGTTGGCTACGGAAGGGTATATTCAAGCCCATAACAGGGCGCCTTATGAGGTGTTGGAGATTCCCCAGCCTTTGATTGGATATTATGAAGGGATGACTCCTATTAATAGTACGTCTGATCGAACATGTGGAATCGTGGGTAATCTAGGAGAACCTAAGGAAGAGGTTCTTTCATCGGTGAAGCCTAAGAGTGTACGTCACAGTCTAACAGATGCGGGGAAACAGAAGGTAGAAAAACTAATATCGGATTGTGATGGATGCACTACATCTACGTTGAATAATGTCTTACCTAAGGGAACGAACAGACAATCCCCTCCTATCCTCTACAACTTCGCTACTGGTGCGATGGATCCGGAGGGATTCGACTTCAAACGGTGGAAACGGTTCATTGGCTATGCCTTACGAGATACGAAACGGCTCATGACCTATGGTCAGCTAGAGGGAGAGCCTGAGCTGCGGTCAGCATTGAATCAATATTTACAACAGGCGCGAGGTGTTCGAGCTACAGCAGAACGGATCTTGGTGACTAGTGGTACTCTTAATTCGTTGCATATGATAGCTTCCTTGTTGCAACGCCAAGGAAAGTCCAAGGTGGCCATAGACCGTCAAAGCCCTAGTTTTGCTAAGGCTTTATGGAAAGATTACGGTTTTTCTGTATTAGAGGTTGATACAGGAGGCCCACAATTGATTGCCACATTGCAAGTAGCGAATGTGGAAGTCCTATACTGTATGCCATCCCATGGGGATAGTATGGGTCGTATTATGACAATCCAAGAGCGGACAGAGTTATTGCGGTGGGCCCAGAGTCACAATGCTTTTATTATAGAAGACGATTATGATAGTGAACTTCGCTATTATGGCAAGCCGGTGCTATCGTTACAAGGCATGGACCTTCAAGATTGCGTCATCTACATGGGTACGCCGTCGAAGGTGTTACCGCCATCGATTCGGTTGAGTTATCTAGTGCTACCCGTAGTTCTCTATGAGGACTTTCACAAGCACCGCAAGGCCTATGGGCAAAGTGCCGGTGTGTTAGAGCAGTTGGCATGGGCCATGTACATGGATGAAGGGGAGTGGCATAAGCAAATTCGCCGTCTTCGCAAACATTATTTAGAAAAAAGTAAGTATTTTACGAGTGTATTGCGCCACTATTTGGACGATACCTATGAGGTTATCGATCCAGAGGGCGGTGTCTACGCTGGGATTCGCAAGGCCCGCAGCCAGGGAGATGTGCTTCGCACACGAGCCTTAGCCGCAGGTTGTGACATCAAGGTCATAGATAGAGATGAGACCGGCGTTGTAGAGGTGTTGTTATCATTTAGCGGTATACCGACCCGTGACTTAGAACGGGCGGTGCAGGTATTGGCTGAGGCTTGGAAAGGGTTATAATATGGGCATACCATTTCGATTCATACAATGTGGGGATCTCCATTTAGGGGCGCCCTTTCGCTATTTAAAATCTTTTGGCAGATCCTTGGATGAGGCTATGATGCGCGCCACCTATGGGTCCTTTCAAAATATCGTGAACTTGGCCATCCGTCAGCGTGTGGCGGCGGTGCTCATCACGGGGGACGTTTATGATGGGGAGGATCATCCTCTTGAGGCGGAGATGCACTTTGTGCGGGCCTGTGAAAGTCTCGCTAAGGAGCATATTCCTGTTTACGTGGTACAAGGCAACCACGATCCTGTGGAAAGTTGGAAACGGCATATGCCATTGCCAGATAATGTCCATATTTGTGCGGCGGACCGGGTGGATCGGTTTTCTCTAATGGTGCGAGGCCAAGAGGTGGCTGGCATCTATGGTCGCAGTATCTCCGGTGATACCCAGTATGAGGACCTAGCATCGGACATCCATCCCTTACGCAGTGATCCTTTTTCCATCGCCCTTGTGCATGGAACGGTGGGCAGTCATGAGGGACATGACAAGACGGGGCCTTGCTCTATGGATGCGTTACGGCGTATTCCTGTTCAGTATTGGGCGTTCGGTCACATTCACAAGCGCCAGATTCTGAGTGAACAGCCTTACATCGTCTATGCGGGCAATACCCAAGGGTTGCACCGTGGTGAAAGTGGCCCGAAAGGGTGCTATGTGGTGGATGTATCTAGTCGTGGCACGGTGGAGGTACACTTTCACGAGACCAATACCATTAGATTTGCAGAAGATACGATCGACTTAGGACAAGTGCAATCGGTAGTAGAAATGCTAGAAATGTTGCGACACAAAAAAGAAATGCTCCGAAAACCGGGCATGTCCATCCTATTGACACTTAGACTGATAGGGGAAGGAGCTTTATCAGAAGTAGCAAGTGACAATGCGGTGCGTGCGTCTTGGATAGAGGAATCACAAGCCGAGGAAACCGGCAAGCACGGCGTGTATATCATCGGCATCGAATGCGATACTTTCAGTAGTGATAGACAAGGCGTTGCACCGGGGATGGTCAGCGATTATGTGAAAGCCTTGGATGCCATGGATACTGGCGGGGATTCGTTACTGAAGATTGTGACAGAACGACTGGAGTGGAAACGTTTGGGCATGTATAGTCAGTTGGTGACGGACGACATGGTGCAGTCTGCCTATGAAAAGGCACGACGAGAAGGGATCCGTTTATTACAGGGGAGTGAGTATGAAGATTAAAGAAATATATATAGAACACTATGGCCCCTATGAACAGTGGACCTTTCAGCCGCATGAAAGTGGGCTGCATGTGTTATATGGGCCCAATGGAAGTGGAAAAACAACGCTACTCCAAGCCTTTCGTGGTATTTTGCTAGGAACGAAACGGAAAGAAGAACCTGTAGAGGGGCATATTATAGTGGAACGAGAAGGCAAAACCTACCACATCGGTCGCAAAGGAAAAGCCTTAGACTTTTACGAAGTGGGTGGCCAGCGGTATACGGTGGAGCCTGCGGAATTGTGGTGGCAAGGGCTAGATAAAAAGACCTATGATCGCATTTTTGCCATTACCTTGGACGACCTACAAGGGGTGGATATTATCCAAGAGGTGGATGTGCGCACACGGTTCTTCGGTGCCGAAGGTGGTGAATCCTTAGGGAACCTCGTGAAAGACGTGGATGCATTAGCCAGTCAATTACTAGTGGCATCGCCTACGGGAAAGCGGACCATCAATAGCTTATTGGACCGACTGCAAGAGGTGGAACGAGATATCCGTAAGCTACAACAAGGAGAACAGGAGTACTATACGTGGCAATCTTCTTTGGAAGACCTAGAAAAGAAAGAGGCTATCTTGCAGGAACAACGGCAAGAGCGGAAGGAATATTTGCAAGACGTAGAGCGAGTTCTCCGTGCTTGGGATACGTATAAACGTGGAGAAGAAGCGAAGCAGAAAATGCTCCAATTCCACGTGGAAGAGTCCTTGGAGCGAGATGCTTTTTTAGAATTAGATGAAGAAATCCGCCGTTGCCAGGAATACATGCGCGTGTGGCGTGGCAAGGAAGAGGGCTTGGTGCCAGATAACTTCGACCCAGAAGATAGACTGGGTATGTATGAACAAGAGATTGAAAGTTTGTACCAAGAAGTATCAAAATGGACGCAGTTAGAAAAAGAATGCCGTGAAGGGGATTTGTACTTAGAAAAAGTGAAAGCCCAGCTAGCATTCATTCGGAAATCTCATGTGTATTGGCGCGATGTGGAAGACTTCCCAAGTGATGTGAATTGGTACGATGGGGAGCAAGTGGCACGCCAGTTGCGCAGTGCTCGTGAGGCCTATGAGGCATGGCAACGACGAGAGCCGTTTCCACAAGATGATCGAGCTCGTGAGGTGACGGAAACCGTAACAGCCCTAGAAACCAAGCATAAGAGCTTAATAGCATTGAAAGAGGCCTACGTAGCACAAGAATCGACGGATTCCGTGGTAACGGTGAGATCTGGACGTTCCTATTATCTGGGGGGCGTTGTACTAGCCGTGCTAGGCGTGGCTTTGTTGGCGTGGCATATGACCTATGCAGAAGGAATCGGTATGCAGGCCATCGGTGGCATGCTCGCCTTGTTACTAGGTGCAGGCCTAGCGTATCAAGGGAAACGTAGGGGTAACGCGGCTGCGCAGGTGGTGACTACGGCGCCTAAGGATATGTCTGCGTTAGAAACGAAGGCAGGGCGCTCTATGCCTACCACAGAATCTGACTATGAAAGTTTACTTTCAGAAATACAAGCAGTGGCAGAACAGATCAAAGGATATGGAGACGATGTGAGCCATTTCAAAGCCTATGAAGTGATGAAGGCGCAGTGGGTGGCAGAAGGTAAAACCTTGGAAGCGGCAGGCACTGAGGCCATGGACCTGTGGGAAGCGTGGTTGCCAAAAGCGGCCAAACAGACGAATCGAGACGATGCGTTCTATGGCATGAAGGAAGAATACCAAGCCTACCATGAGCGATTGCGTGAGTTTGAAGGATACCAAAAACAAGTGCGCTTGCATCATGAACAATTAGAAGCTATCGTGAATCGGTGTCGGAACTTGTGGGCTTCTTTACAGATATATACGGTGCCATCCATCGTAGAGTTGCGGGTGGTGTATAATCAGCTACAATTGCACAAGCAAAATCGCGTGCGGTGGGAGCAAAAGGAAAGCCAGCGCAAAAACTATCGTGAAGAATATGCTACATGGAGCAAGAAAGAAAAAGAATTGTTCCTCGCGCAAGAAGAGCTAATTCAAAAAGGTGGCATGAAGAGTGCCGCAGAATATCGTCAGCGTTTGTTACAACAAGATCAGCATAAGCAATGGGAAACGATTTATCGCCAAAGCCAACGGCAACTGGAATTGTTGGCGCCGAAAGAGTTTCATAGAGATGTGTGGTATCGCCGTTTGCAAGGCAATGATAAAGGCAAATGGGAATTGGAGTACTCCCGCAGTGAAACGGAATTGGCGAATATTGAATCGTCCTTACAAGCATTGTATGAAGAGCGAGGGACCTTGCAAGAATCGATGCGCCACCTGAGCACATCCCATGCAGTGTCCGAAGCCTTATTGAAAAAAGAACAGTTAGAAGCAGAACTCCGGGAAGCCTTGGAAGCGTGGATGACTTATGTGTTCATTAACCATGGTATGGAACTGGCACAACAAGAATACGAAACAGATCGACAACCGGCGATGTTGGCGAGGGCGTCTGCGTATGTGAAAGCTATGACAGGTGGCATCTATACATTGCACATGGACGATACCCATAAGGGGGCCTACGTGAAAGACACGACGGGTCGAGAGATTCCTCTAGGGAAGTGGAGCAGTGGCTTGGGCGATCAAGTGTACTTGGCGTTACGATTAAGCCTAGCCGAGTCCTTCAGTGAAAAGATAGAATCTATGCCGTTGCTGTTGGATGACGTGTTGGTGCGCTTTGATCTAGAACGGCAAAAGCTGACATTGCAGGTCATAGAGCAGTTAAGTGAACGTACACAAGTGTTCCTGTTTACTTGCCATGAGACGACGAGCCAACTGGCTAGTGAAAGGGTACATCGATTCGATCTCAGTCGTGATGTTACTTGTAACACTATGTAGGTCGTCACTTGTAACGTTATGTAGCCTGTGGCGGGTCTGTCTAACGTGGTGAAAGGGAAGAGCACGACATATTCCAATCCGAACTGATACAGTGGTTAGGTTCGAATCGGAACATGTCGTGCTCTTTTTGTGTTTGTGTGATTTAGGCGGAAAAGGTCCGCCACAAGGCCACTACACGTGACGGCGTTCCTCAGGGGGCATAATTATTGCGCTTACTAGCTTAGCAATTCAAATCATTGACGTATTAAAATAGTTAATGAAAAAGCCTAACGTAAAACGTAAGTATTGAGAGTACTTACACACGTTAGGCCGTCTATTTTGATATTCTTGAGATGAGCCTAACGCCAATCACACGTTGATGGCTCTTCTTTTTGGTACATTTATTATAGCATGGTTTATAGATGGATGACAAGGCTAATATATGTGCTAGAGTTCGTGTGCTAGATATTCCGATGTAAGAGTAGTATAATACTCTCTATATGAGAGGAGCGGATGATGAACTATTCTTGGATACGGAAATATTGGATATACATAACAGTGGTGGCGGTATTGTCCATTGCGGGAGGTGTGTTCACGTGGATGCAGCCCAAAACGGTACAGGTGATGAATCCTGTGGAACGGCAAATGCCGGTGCGCATCAGTCATGAGGCGAATATTACGGCGTTGCATAAGGCTAGTGTGGAACCGACGGTGTCGGGACCGGTGTCTACTTTCACAGTGAAAGTAGGTGACATGGTGAAAGTCGGTCAAGTGCTCGCTATGATCGATACCACATCACTGCAGCAACAACTGCAATCGCTATTAGGTCAGCTGCAGGAGGCGAGGAGTCGAGCACCACAACAGAGTGCATCGACTACGGTGGTGGGAGGAAGTGTGTCATCGGCAGATGTGGATCGTGCGAGACATATGCGTGATGCGGGGATCATTACTAATCGAGAGTTCCAATCGATTGCGGCTAGGGCACAATCGCAAGTAATTACAACACCATCGTATGCAGGTGGTTCTGGAGCGGATACTTCAGGTATTGAGGCAGCCATCGCAAAAATACAAGCGCAAATGGCGGCAGCCCAACTACTTTCACCGATGGAAGGAAGGGTGGCGGCCATTTATAACGAAGATAGAAAGATTGCCATCGAGGGCAAACCGTTGCTGCTGATTCAACAAGATTCCCCAGTGGTAGCCACATTGAGCGTGCCCCAAAGTTTCGGGGTAATTTTGAAACAGCCAAACATTACAGGTGGTGTGCAAGTCTATTTAGATGTCAATGAAACGCAGGTGCCAGGACAAATCACATTTGTGGGAACAGAGTCGGGACCGAGCATCACTGTGAAAGCTACTTTCAACGTACAACCAGGGCAAGTGACGATTGGCGAGTTCTACACATTAGTGATTGAAACAAAAGCCGAAGCGCCGGCCCTTACGTTGCCTATGGAAGTCATTCGTGATGGTGAAAATGGCTCCTTCGTATATGTGGTGACAGAAGATAATACAATCGATATACGGGCCATCGAGACGGGATTAACAGTAGATGGTGTGGTGACCATATTGGATGGATTATATCCTACAGATCGTGTGGTGACTACGAAAGGAAATTATGAACTAGGCGAAAGCGTTCACTTGTGATGCTATGTAGCCTGGGCGGTCAATAATTGAATAGGGCAAAGGGAAGAGCACGACATATTCCGCCGCAAACTGATACAGTGGTTAGGTTTGCTCTGGAACATGTCGTGCTCTTCTTGCTTTTATGTGATTTAGATAGAAAGCGACTGCCCAAAGGCTACTATGCATAATGGCGTTCTCTTAGTGGGGGGTGGATTCATTAGTAGCGTATATACGTGAGTAAAGAAACGAGGAACATATTCCTCCGCAAACTGATACAGTGGTTAGGTTTGCTCTGGAACATGTCGTGCTCTTCTTGCTTTTATGTGATTTAGATAGAAAGCGACCGCCCAAAGGCTACTACGCATAATGGCGTTCTCTTAGTGAAGGGATTCATTAGTAAGATATATACGTAAGTAAAGAAACGAGGAACTTAGTGTAGGATAGTATATAGAGATGGCCGAATAGAATGTATAAAGCACTTGGAATTATCGCAACATGTTATGAAAGGAAGTACGGTAGGAATGGAAGGGTAGTAAAAATATTAAAAAAAGAAAAATAGAGGTTGCATTTTATGTAAAAATGGAATATACTTATAAAAGTGTTCACGATAACACGAATTGCTTGCTCGAAGGAGTGAGTAAAAAAGATTAAATTAACTGTTGACATAAATTTGTGAATCTGTTATTATAATCTAGTCACCACAACACAGTGTTGTGAATGACAAAGTTGATCTTTGAAAACTGAACAATGTAA
>CAUQLO010000046.1:0-13699 GCA_963518725.1 uncultured Veillonella sp.
ATTTCCCCATTATGTACTAAATAACGGTTAGGATGAGCCCGTGCCCAGCTTGGGAATGTATTTGTACTAAAACGGGAATGAACCATCGCCAAGGCAGAGGTGAAATCTAAATCATTCAAATCTAGATAAAAGTTTCGTAATTGTACTGGTGTCAACATACCTTTGTAGACAATCGTTTTAGATGACAAAGAGGCAATGTAGAAATCGCTACTCATTTCTTTGCTCAATGGGACGATGCGTTTCTCTGCAATTTTACGAATCATATATAATTTGCGTTCAAACTCTGCTTGGTTTGTCACCTCTGGACCTTTACCAATAAGGATTTGGATCATCCAAGGACGAATTAATGCCGCCTCATGGCCAACTGCCGTAGAATCTACCGGCACTTCACGCCAGCCTAATACGATTTGACCTTCCTCGCGAACAACCTCTTCTAGAATGCGCTTTTGCTCATTCCGCAATGTTTCGTACTTATGAGCAAAGACCATGCCCACCCCATAATCGCCTGCAGGTGGTAAATGGATACCTAACACTTCGCACTCACGGCGGAAAAAGTCATGTGGAATTTGTACTAAGATGCCCGCTCCATCGCCAGTATCCTTATCGGCGCCAGCACCACCACGGTGCTCCAAACGCTCAAGAATACGCAAGCCATCATCGATGATATCGTGGGATTTTTTACCTTTAATATTCACCACAAATCCCATGCCGCATGCATCTTTTTCAAATTGGGAACTATACAAACCATTCGCTTCTAAATGGCGCTGCTCCTCATGTTGTTTTGCAATGGTACTCATTTCCATCATAACCCTCTCCTCCTGTAGGCTCTCTATTACTACACTAGCGTACTTAACACTAGGTATACACATAGTGAAAGTTCTAATTCTAGTCTAATCTGTGTTCTTAATAACTATCTTTCATTCATGTAATCACTCAAAATAGTTATAATTCTATAGAATATAGAACTGTATATTATACTAGCAAAAATTATACTATTTTTCAATACATATCCATCATGTATACATGTATTCTTAAATGATCCACATCTTTTTACTTCTTAGCTAATGACTTCAACCTCATATATTATTGTGTATCATCTGTCAACTCTTCAAAAATTTATACATTTACTTTCATGGGCTCTTTCAACATTACTTTCATCCACATCCTTATATATGCCTACTATACAAGAAAACGCATAGCTACCCTAGGGTAACCATGCGTTTACGTCATTGTAAAAGTATTCTATTATACGATGCGAACAATCCAGCCTTCTGGTGCTTCGATTTCACCATGTTGAATGCCAAGTAATGTTTCGCGCAATTTTGTTAATGTTGGACCCATTTCATCCATGCCACTTGGGAAGAAAATATCTTCTTCTTTTGTATGCACCATGCCAACAGGAGAAATAACAGCCGCTGTACCACAAAGACCACACTCAGCGAAGTCTTTCAACTCTTCTTTGTACACTTCACGATGTTCTACGGTCATGCCCAAATAATGTTCCGCCACATACATCAAAGAACGACGTGTAATAGATGGAAGGATACTATCGGATTTAGGCGTTACTAATTTGCCATCTTTCGTGATGAAAATAAAGTTAGCTCCACCAGTTTCTTCTACTTTTGTACGAGTTTGTGGATCTAGGTACATATTCTCAGCATAGCCTGCTTCATGGGCTGCTTCTAGCGCATGCAAGCTCATAGCATAGTTCAAGCCCGCTTTAATATGGCCTGTACCATGTGGTGCTGCACGGTCAAAATCGGAAATTTGGATTTTCAATGGTTTCACGCCGCCTTTAAAATAATCTCCTACAGGAGTACCAAAAATGCGGAATTGGAACTCATCTGCCGGTTTCACACCGATAACACTGTTGGTACCCATCAAGAATGGGCGAAGATACAAACTACCACCTGTGCTATACAGAGGCACAAACTCTTGGTTCGCTTTTACCACTTCTTTCACAGCCTCGATAAAACGATCCGTTGGGAATGGTTGCATTACAAGATATTTTGCAGAATCATACAAACGCTGTGCATTCAAATCTGGACGGAAACACACAATGTGACCATCCTTCGTGTAATACGCTTTCAAACCTTCAAAAATCGTTTGCGCATATTGGAATACACCAGCACATTCATTGAGGACAATATTCGCCTCTCCCGTTAACCCGCCTTCATCCCATTGACCATCTTTGAAATTAGACACATAACGGAATGGCGTTTCTTTATAACTAAAATCTAAATTGTTCATATCAATCTTTGCCATACTGTCCTCCTACTATTCCATACTGTGAAAGCCTATGCCTCTCTGCATTTTTCACCCTCACATTATATGAATATTTACTGATTTGTACTTTAGATAAAAACTATTATACACCCAACACGGAAAATGTACAAGAGTGCAGGCCTAAAAGATGGAGTAGATTCTAAACGTGTATTCTACTCTAATATTGAGCAAGAAGTTCCTTTCAAGTAAGTTTCTAAATCGTGATCTGTAAAACCTTACATTGATTGAATACATATAAGCTCATCAAGTGTCAGCTCCTTGCCTTTTATTTCTTCCCAACCTGTATCCTTATATATCTTTTCTAAAATACTATGTGTAATCCAAGCCCCACCTGATAGATATCCAGTATTAGTAGATTGATATACTTCTACATAAAACCGCTTTACTTCGGCCTCCTCGTGCTTTTCATCTACTGACATTTGGTGAATCAACATAGTAGCTATATCATAAACCTTTTGTATTTTATCCGAATCAATTTTATAAAAAGAATCTGTAATCGTAGGTACGCCTTCTCCATGACCTACCTTTCGTACATGATTCCTCAACGCACTATCATTCCACAAGGTATGTATATCGTTTGCTTTATCCCAACACATTTCATGAAGAATCATCATGTCAGCTTTTGCTATGTCTATATGATTAGCATAAAAACTATACACATATTTTTTCTCATTAGGTCTATCTTCCACAATTTTAATAAGAAGATTATCCATCACTGCTGCAGAATTTTCTATTAACTTAATCCCCTCTATCCGTTCATAATAATCATCTATATATCTCTCAACCTGTATCATCGCCAATTTAGGAAATTTCCTAGGTTCTATATACTTTTGGTCTATCAAATTGCTTTCACCTCTATGTATACTACATCAACTACTGCTCTTATTTCTGAAAATATTCTAACATTGGGGAACTATTTTACTATATTTCATAAAAAAGTTCCCCAATTATTCTTACATTTTCTTCTACCACTCTTCAGTCACATAAAAAGTAAACTCCTTTTTCCATGATTCTGGTATAGGCGTACTTTCATAAAACCAATAACATATACAATATTTTATAAAATTCAAGCATACTCTATGTGGCACAGCATCATAATACTTACTGTCATTGCTACAACAAGAGAGAAAATCTTTTAAGAAAAACACAATTTGTTTCGGTTTCGTCGTATCTCGCAATCCTCTAAGCATATATTGTTCTAATCTATCAAAAGAGTCAATTTTTCCATTCACATACTTAGACATAACATCAACAAATACATCCCTATCTTGTGCATCTGTTAAATCCAATACAAATGTATCTTCATTAGTTATTATCTTTCCTCGTAGCAAATCATACTCTGATTCTTCCAAATAAATAATCTCATTATGGGGCGGATCTATCGTTTCTGTCCAAGAAGTCTCTTGCACATAGTATAACTTGCACAGCTCTAATGGTATGGACGACCAAGATTCCATAGCTTCTGTTTCAACAGCCCATCTAGGCATAACATTACCAGCAAAAAACGTCCACACCAATAGAGCATCTAAATCTCTATGCATATTAAAAGAAAATATGTCCCTCAAATAACCTAGAACTCCACTTTTTCTTTTCATCGCTATATCCAGATTTCTAAAAATGATATAGAGTTCTCGAACGGGTTCTACTCCTTTAGCATTACCATACAATAGGATATCTTCCAAATGATACAAGTTAACAATATTTTCATCAATGAGTAACTTTTCCTTAACAACCTTGTATATATCATCCCAAGTATCAATATGATTTCCATCAAGTTCTATAATCATTCTATGGTCCATACCATTCTCTAGATGCAAAGACCTATACTGTGTTTCCGAAATCGCTTCCATAGAAACTATACGTTTCAATGAGTTTTCCCCTTTCTCTTTTTATATTCGTTCTCTAGTGAAGTATTCATACTTCTCTTTACTACTCAAGTTATTGCACTACCTCTCCACGTTTTTCCTTAACCTTTTTGACTGCCTCTACATAAAAATTATATATCCCTTGAGATGAAACAGGTATCTCATCTATATTATGTACATATATGGTATTAAAAATGCTGGGTTTCTGATAATCATGATTTCTAACTTCTGTACTAGTATTAATCACATGTACAAATTCATTATAATTCATAATCCTTTCTTTACTAGAAAAAGGGAAATTCTTATCTTCAATGGTATATATTTGTTTCTGTTTCAAATCTATAATCAGAATGCCAACCTGAGTATATACATACACATATTTAGATTGAATCTTTATATATCCTGGATATGCTAACAAACGATGTTGCGTTATATCCATTAACTCTCCATCATATCTGAAAGGTAAATATGTTAACTCTGATACTATATCTTCACTAGCAATTGTTTGGTCTGAATATTCCTTCATCCACTTTTCCCAACTCTGCTTTGTATATTTTGAAAGTAACATCTCACCTCGTTCAGCAGAATACTCCTTTGTCCACATTCTTTCAGAATAGCCCCTATCATATGTTTCGGAATACACTAAGGTCTCACCTAGAAAAATATAATATCCATCAAGCGTTACCACCAAAATTTCAGTATCATCCTCACTATAATAATCTAACACTGACTGTAAAACAATCGCATTATCACGATTCCTAACTAAAATCAAAGTCCAATTTTTATCATCCCAAGTATTTATATCTTCCACCTTATAATACTGAAAGTCATGCACCACATCATTACTAAGCATATAAAATATGCCACCAGCAAGAATAGAACAGAGCAATAACAAAATGCCACAAACCGTTAGAACTATCTTAACAACCTTCATTAGCACCTCACAGTTTCAATCAGACATCATCACTCTAAATACAGTAGCAGTACAAGTCATACAAACTAATATCTCCAACAGTATGTATTTACATTCTATCACAACAAGTATCCATCTTCCTAAGATTAATTCGTAGATTATCTCTGGGTATTCCTATCCTGTTGAACTTACATGCTTGAAAGATTAAACCATATGCCTCCCCCCCTAGGAATGCACTCATTCGTAGATCATCTCTTGGGGACTCAGTCCTATACAGGCCAAACCAGAAGAGCACGACATAGTCTGGAGCAAACTTCATAAGTAGTAGCCTGTGAATATATTGCTCCTACATCACACAAACGAAGAAGAGTGCGGCATATTCCGGAGCAAACCTACCGTAGGATCAGTTTGTGGAGGAATGTGCCGCGATCTTCCATTTGCAGAAAATACATCACAGGCTACAAATGGAATCCACGTATATGTCGTGCTCTTCCCTTTACCCACACAGGAGCAAAGCCCCGAGATGGAATAGAATAGAAAAGACTCCTATGGGATAATCCCCATAAGAGTCTTTTCGTCTTGCAGTATGTTGTCATGCTTAGATGACTATATAATAACTTCGTTCAGCAGCAAACCAACTTACACATTCGCTGACTCACCGGAGTTGAAGTTACTAACTAAATTATTCCGGCTTTTTAAATTTTGGAGATGTTGGACATGTTTCAGGAGTCACGTCTTTACGAGCCCCTAAGTCACCGCTGCGATCTACATACGTAGTATGTAACAACTCATGCGCAATATGTCCCAATGGTTTTTCCAAGAAATTAGCGTAGGCATCTTTAATTTCAGGATTTTCATAAGAAGAACGAAGCTTCATGTTGGAATCCCAATTATAAAGACCGTCGATACGCTCACCTTTTACTTTATTAGCCACTGGTAATTTTGCACGTGGTTGTCCACCACCGCCGATACAGCCACCTGGGCATGCCATCATTTCGATGAAGTCATAGGTTTTACCAGATTCTTTCAATTCGTTCAAGAACTCACGGATATTTTTACCGCCATGACAAACAGCCACATTAATAGTATGTCCACCGATTTCTACGGTTGCTTCTTTCACACCGTCCATACCACGCACATCTGTTAAGTTAAGAAGTGGCGCTGGAGATGGTTCGTCACCAGTGATGAATTTGTAGGATGCACGCATCGCTGCTTCCATAACACCACCAGTATTACCGAAGATAACCCCGCCACCAGTCGCAGCACCGATAAATTTATCGTATGCAGAATCTTCTAGGGCTGCGAAATCTAACTCAGCTTCACGAATCCATTGTGCAAATTCACGTGTTGTAATACAGATATCTGTATCTGGCCCCAAATCTTCGCCAGTGTAACGAGATGCGTTATTTTGCTCAGGGCGACGAATTTCTGCTTTTTTAGCAGTACAAGGAGCTACCGATACGGATACGATGTTCTTAGGATCAATGTTCATATTTTTGGCAAAATATGTTTTGACCATAGCAGATTCCATCGCAATACAGCTACGAGCGGAAGAAATATGGGATACGTATTCTGGGAAGAATGTTTCACAGAATTTTACCCATGCTGGACAACAGCTAGTAAACTGTGGCAATGGACCTGTGCCATGTAATTTACGTTCTAATAATTCGCTTGCTTCTTCCATGATGGTTAAGTCAGCACCGAAGTTAGTATCTACTACATAGTCTGCGCCCAAGGAACGAAGGGCTGCGATCATTTTGCCTTCTTGGTATGTGCCAGGTTCAAATCCGAATTCTTCACCAATGGATACACGAACAGCTGGCGCTGTTTGGATAACCACGATTTTCTCTGGATCTGCAATGGCTTCTTTTACTTTATCTAATTCTGTCCGTTCGTACATTGCACCAAATGGGCAAATTACCGCACATTGACCACATTGGATACAGATAGGATTATCTCCTGTTGCTTCCAAATCATAGTAGTCAAGTACGCTCATAGTGTCAGCACATGCTTTACGACATAGAGTACAGTTCTTACATTTTTCTAAATCATGAATAATCGCCACATTATCCTCAGCAATAGGGGCACGGCGATCAAGATGTTGGAATCGACTTTCGAAACTCATTATTATGCACCTCACATAGTGTAAACAATACTAGTTATGTATTCATTAACTTTCCGTCATATTATAACAAATATTCAGCCTTGTGGAAATAAATAAATGGGCTATTTATTTTCCTATTCTTTTAAGTTCTAATAAAATTTTACACATCCATATAGAATACACATTTATATCGTTTTTGTGTTACTTTTATCACACATATAGATTTTTGTTATATATTTTTCATTTTATATCTTTCAAAATCCATATACCCTAAAAACTACTAGGATTTCGCCTAGATACGCAGAAAACAGGAGAGTTTCCCCTCCTGTTTTATGTTTATTTCAGTTCAAACAAAGGGGTGTTCTTCGCTTGATCCCCCAAGGCTGTTTGTGTGAAAGTATTAATAAATTGTTGCACCGCCAATGTTGGTGTTAAGCGGCCCTCGATGACGGCATCTTCAATGCCGCCTCGACAAGCTACAATCTCTGGAGCTCGATAGAACAAGTTTTGCAAATGTTCTTCCACCATGGAGTATACCCACGATAAAGTTTGGTCCCGGCGACGTGCTTGTAGCACTCCGTTGCCTTCACATTGTTCCATGAATTTTTCGATAACCCCTTGCCACAATTCCATGATACCATCCCCTGTGTACGCAGAGCATGTATACGCATGGGTTGTCCATTGTTCCGTCGCATCACGAATGAACCATAAAATACGTTCGTATTCTTGGCGCGTCACTTTGGCACGTTGCAAGTTATCTCCATCGGCCTTATTAACAACGATGGCATCTGCCAACTCCATAACGCCTTTTTTCATACCTTGCAATTCATCACCAGCACCAGTCAACACAACGAGCAAGAAAAAGTCTACCATGGAACGCACTGTCGTTTCACTTTGACCGACCCCTACAGTTTCTACTAGGATCGTATCATACCCAGCGGCTTCACATAACAGCAATGTTTCTCTACTTTTGCGCGTCAAACCGCCCAAAGTACCACCTGATGGGGATGGCCGAATGAATGCATTCGGCTCCCGTGAAAGTTGTTCCATCCGCGTTTTATCCCCTAGGATAGAACCGCCTGTCACTGTACTCGATGGGTCTACTGCAAGAACAGCCACCTTATGACCATTTTGACACAGCTTTGTACCTAGTGCTTCAATCAAAGTCGATTTACCAGCACCTGGTACCCCTGTTATCCCTACACGGGTAGATTTACCAGTATATGGCAATAATCGTTGGATTACCTGCTGCGCCATTTCAAAATGGGCTGCTGCATTACTTTCAATTAAGGTAATGGCACGGGATAAAACCATTCGATTACCGCCTAGCACCCCTTCTACATAGTCATCAACGGTCAATTTTTTCCGTTTTACTACCTTAGGAGCTACTGGCTTTTGTGGTGCATGGGTATGTTCATCCATCCCATCATGGCCACCGTCCACACCGCGCATGACACGGCATGCAAATTTATCATCTTTCTCCTCAGGAACCCAAGAAGGCTTATAGGTATCATCACTCATAAGACACCCTCCTTTCACCGATTCGAATATGACAAACACGCAATCAGTAGCCAGCTACAAAGTAGCACGAGGCACTGACTACGTGTCATGTCTTACCTATTTACGAGTTTAGAATCGTCTATTCAGATTATTCTTCCTCTTCTAAACGTTCTTCTAATAATTCAAGAACTTTTTTAGCACAAACTGGGATGATTGTACCAGGTCCAAAGATCGCTGCGGCACCATGCTCATAGAGATAGTCATAATCTTGAGCTGGAATAACGCCACCGATAACAACCATAATATCTTCACGGCCTAATTTTTTAAGTTCTTCACACAATTGAGGCATTAATGTTTTATGACCTGCTGCGAGCGAACTCATACCTACGATATGTACGTCATTATCTACCGCATCTTTCGCTGCTTCTTCTGGAGTTTGGAATAAAGGTCCGATATCTACGTCATAGCCCATATCTGCGAAGGCTGTAGAAATTACCTTAGCTCCGCGGTCGTGACCATCTTGACCCATTTTCGCTACGAAAATACGAGGACGGCGACCATGTTTTTCTTCAAATTTTTCAGTCATGCTGCGTACTTCTGTGATTACATCGTCATCGCTGAATTCGCTGCTGTATACGCCAGAAATAGAGCGAATGATTGCTTTATGACGGCCACATACTTTTTCTACTGCATCAGAGATTTCACCTTTAGACGCACGAGCACGAGCTGCTTCTACGGCTAATTCAAGCAAGTTTCCTTCTCCTGTTTCCATCGCTTTTGTAATCGCATCCAAACAGCTGCGTACTTTGTCATTATCACGATTAGCACGCAATGTTTTCAAGCGTTCGATCTGTGCCAAACGTACTGCTGTATTGTCTACTTCTAAGATATCTAATGGATCTTCTTTATCAAGGCGTAAGTAGTTAACACCAACGATTTTTTCACTGCCGGAGTCAATGTGCGCTTGGCGACGAGCTGCCGCTTCTTCGATACGCATTTTTGGAAGACCTGTATCAATCGCTTTAGACATACCACCCAAGGCTTCAACTTCTTGGATATGAGCCCATGCTTTACGGATCAATTGGTTAGTCAAGAATTCTACATAGTAAGAACCGCCCCATGGGTCGATAACTTTACATACGTTAGTTTCATCTTGGATATACAATTGCGTATTACGAGCAATACGAGCCGAGAAGTCTGTTGGTAAGGCAATGGCTTCGTCAAGAGCGTTCGTATGCAAGGATTGCGTATGACCCAAGGCTGCTGCCATCGCTTCGATACATGTACGAGTGATGTTATTGAATGGATCTTGTTCTGTTAAAGACCAACCAGATGTTTGGGAGTGAGTACGCAATGCCATAGATTTAACATTTTTTGGACCAAAGGATTTAACAATTTTAGCCCATAACATACGGCCTGCACGCATTTTAGCGATTTCCATGAAGTAGTTTTTACCCATCGCCCAGAAGAAGGATAAGCGTGGTGCGAATTGGTCAACTGTAAGACCCGCTGCCACACCTGTACGCAAGTATTCCAAACCATCGGCCAATGTGTAACCTAATTCAATATCCGCTGTAGCACCTGCTTCTTGCATGTGGTAACCGGAAATGGAAATACTGTTGAATTTAGGCATGTATTGGGATGTATAGGCAAAAATATCACCAATGATACGCATAGATGCTGCTGGTGGATAAATGTAAGTATTACGCACCATGAACTCTTTCAAGATATCATTTTGGATCGTACCTGCCATAACGGATTTATCTACGCCTTGTTCTTCACCAGCTAAGATATAGAAGGCCATAACTGGTAATACGGCGCCGTTCATTGTCATAGATACAGACATTTGGTCCAATGGAATACCAGAGAACAAGATTTCCATATCCAAGATAGAGTCTACCGCAACGCCCGCTTTACCAACGTCACCTACTACACGAGGATGGTCGGAGTCATAACCACGGTGTGTGGCCAAGTCGAAGGCGATAGACAAACCTTTTTGACCAGCCGCTAAGTTACGGCGGTAAAAGGCATTGGATTCTTCTGCTGTGGAGAAACCAGCGTACTGACGTACTGTCCAAGGACGTTGTACATACATCGTGCCATATGGTCCACGAAGATACGGAGGAATACCCGCTACGTACTGTAAATGGTTACATTGATCATAAATAGAGGAATCATACACAGGACCCACATCGATTTGTTCCATAGTACGAATGAAGTTGTCATCATAAGATTTGCCAGTTTCAGCTTGCAATTGCTCTTTCCATGCATCTAAATCGGATGCTTTCGGGCTAGCAGCTGTAAACGGAATATTTCTAAAATCCGGAATCATCTACATCATTCCTTTCTCGCGTTGCATTGCTAATAATATTTGATAGCAATTAGAGCGTACACTAATATAATCATCCATGCCTGCTGCATCGCAAAGCTCTTTCAACTCTGCAGATGGAGCCCCTGCCAAGAATACTTTCATAGCTGGTCGAGCAGCTTTGATAGCTTTTGTTACAGCTGGTGCTAATTCTGGATAGGTGTCGTCAGTGGAACATACGATAGTCACGTCTGCATTGGATGCTAACGCCGCTGCTACCGCTTCGTCCACAGTTGGGAATCCATCATTAGTAAGCACGTCAAACTCAGCTACTTGCATGAAGGAAGTAACGAAATCGGCTCTCGCTTTATGTTGTGGAATAGGTCCCATGTTAGCCAAGAAGATCTTAACATTGTCCCCATTATGTGTTTCTTTGAAAGTTTCAGTGCGCATACGCAATTCTTCGTATTGTTCTGTCCAGCGATGAGATAGAATAGCTTTCACTGTAATACCTTCATTGCCATCTGCTAAGGCTTCGAAAATTTGTCCAAAACTTGCCCCTGCTACTAATGCATCGTAAGCCACTCGTACTAAGGATCCTAATTCGCTGAAATCGGATTCTTGTAATTTTTTAAGTGCTAATTCTGCTGCATCAGCAGTCCCCACATTAGCCAATGCATTGATACGAGCTTGGCGTAACCCGTCAAAGTCCACCGCTGGTACTTCTAACAATTCTTCCGTCATATTTGGATACATGTTACTACCAACAGCGCGATCTTTACGAGTTGCCAAGTTTTTAAAGCGGCTTTGTAAAATAGCGTCCACAGCCTCTTGTGCTTCACCAGATGCTAATGTTTCTAAAATGCCACCTTTACCTTCTAATTCTTGGAAATATGCCCAAGATTTTTCAGTCAATTCTTGTGTTAATGGTTCCAAGTACCAACTACCACCTGCTGGGTCCACTGGTTGGATGAAGTTGAACTCTTGTTGCTCCATGATTTGGATATTACGAGCAATACGGCGAGAGAATTCATCACTTGGACGAATACAGCCGTCAAGAGGACGTACGAACATGCCATCCATACCACCCACTACTGCGGAGAAGGATTGAGAACCAGCACGCAATAAGTTTACATATGGGTCAAATACAGTTTGCGTGAAGTGAGATGTACTTACGAACAAGTTGATTTTTTTCGCTTCTTCATCGCCACCACAATGTTCAATAATTTGAGCCCAAATCATTTTAATAGCACGTAATTTTGCAATTTCCATGAAGAAATTTGCACCTACGCTCACATGGAAACGGATTTGTTTCGCAAATGTGTTTACATCAATGCCACGGCGTTCCATAGCACGTAAATATGTCACAGCAGTAGACATAGCAAAGCCCAATTCTTGTACGTCATTACCGCCACCATTGTGGTATACATCTGTATCCACAAGAACTGTGCGCAATTGTGGCGCATGTGCCGATGCCCAAGCAATAGTATGTGCCATATCATCGAAATATTCGTCCATAGGGCGTGTTAAATGTCCATCTTGTGCCAATGTACCAATTGGATCTGCCCCAATCATACCGGACAAGGATTTCACATCCACCCCTTGCGATTCGCAAAGTGCATGTAAAGCAACTGCCCAGCATACGCTACTAGCGCCTGTACGAATATCTAATTCTTTTGTAGACAAGTCCATGCCTTTTAACAAAGCTTCCACTTCTTCTACAGTAGACAAGGATACCCCTACATCAGCTACATCTTTAGCATCAGCTTTCGTAGCATCCTGTCCTTTCCGTGTAGCACTATCTAGTGTGAAACTGATAGCTGTGCTACCTTTATCTAATTCAAATTGTAACATGTCATGCATGTCAGCAATTGTTTTTCCGTCACAACGTTGTGCAATTGTCCAAGGTTTGTGGATATATCCACTAGCTTTCGCTCCCCGTAAATTGCTATCACGACCAGGATATGTCAAATTTTGAGTCAATCCTTCTTGGTCGCTCAACCAATACATTGGTTGTAAAGTAATTTCTTCGTATGTTTTTGTATACATACTTTTTTGGAAATCTTTTCCTTTTAAGATACCTTCTACCGTCGTTTTCCACTCCTCGTAGGTAGGGATAGAAAACTCATCAAACGATACATCTGGTAGCTCAAACTGTTCTTCGTGAACTTGTGGTTCATGATGCTTGTCTTGTCCCATAGTCTAGCTTCCTTTCTCTGACCACACAGGCATACGTTCCCTTATCAAACCATTCTTTCCAAGTAGATATGCTTCATCACAGAGATTCTAATAGCTTATGTAATCGTTGCAGCTCTAATAAAAATAAAATAAACCTTAGAAAATGGGTATACCCTACCCAGCCCTATAACTCATCACCCTACCTAGTCTTTTACTGAAAGATAGTACTACCTTCATAAAAGAAAAACCGTTTTCGATTGAAAACGATAGGTTATGATTTAGCGTATGCACTAGCGCAAAACCATCTCTACCCGTCTCTCGCGGATCTAACGACATGCTTCTTACGGCAGTTCTTCTGACTCAGGATCTTCGCTACACTTCGCCTTCCCAGTTTCCCAGTGACGTTACATGAAGTTTTGCTCCCCTTTACAGCGGCGGGACCGTGTTGGCTTTTCACCAAACTTCCCTATTAAGCCTTGCGGCACCAGTAAGGCGAATATAAAGTTATACCTTGATTATAAACTGTTTTGTGAAAGAATAGAACG
>CAUQLO010000047.1:0-13663 GCA_963518725.1 uncultured Veillonella sp.
ATTATTGATTTCTTTCATAAATAAGTCGTAATCCTTCTAATGTCATCATTGGATCAATGTGGTCGATTACATCTGTCTCCGCATTAATGAGTGGCGCTAACCCACCGGTTGCTACCACCTTTGTGCCTTCTGGCATCTCTTTTTTCATGCGTGCCACAATGCCTTCCACTTGTCCTACATACCCGAATAATACACCTGCCTGCATGGCACCTACTGTATTTCTACCAATCACAGGGCCTGGGTTTTTAATTTCAATACGAGGCAATTTAGCGGTGCGACCAAATAGGGCTTCTGCAGAAATGCCAATGCCCGGAGAAATAGCGCCCCCTAGATAGATACCACCATCTAATACAGCAGAATAGGTCGTAGCCGTACCGAAATCGATGATAATCAAATTGCCACCATATTTATCATAGGCTGCCACAGCATCGACAATTAAATCGGCGCCCAGCTCACGAGGGTTTTCATATTTAATAGATATACCCGTTTTAATACCAGGTCCTACAAATAATGGTTTCTTGTGAAAGTATCGTAAACATACGCGTTCCAACGTAGGATTCAAAGGTGGCACCACCGACGAAATGATGACTGCTTCTACATCTTCCTTGTTCACCTTTGGATCGTGCAAGAACAAGTTGCTAAGCAGCATGCCATATTCATCTGTCGTTCTCCCACGGTCTGTAGAAATGCGCCAATGGGCCATAATTTCCTTGTCCTTATACACGCCTAATACGATGTTCGTATTCCCTACGTCTACCACTAATAACATCTTAGTATCCTCCTCCGCTGGAGCGTATCGATACATCTCCTGCAATGATCCGTTCCTCACGTCCATCCTCTAATTGCACAATGAGGTTTCCATCTCTATCTAAATCTTTCGCATACCCTATATATTCCTTGTCCGGCACTTTCACGAGGACTTCTTTATGCAAGGTAACACTGTATTGTTTCCACTCTTCTAAGGTAGAATCAAATCCTTCTTGGCATACTTTTTCATATTGGTCTTCTAATGCTTTCAAAATGACAGCAAAGGCCTCTTTACGATCCACATCGATGCCAGCTATAGCAAAGGACATAATCTTATCCTTTAGATCCTCACTGACCTCTTCAATCGTAGTATGCGTGTTAATACCAATGCCCAACACAATGTAGTTAATTTCTTCCATAGTGCCATTCATTTCCGTCAAAATGCCAACCAATTTACGAGATCCCACCAAGATATCGTTAGGCCATTTAATACCTGCCTCTGAAAGTCCCAACTGATGAAAGGCTTTCACTAGCGCCACCCCTGCCATGAGAGTACATTTGGAGGCTTCCATAGGCAAAAATTTAGGGCGCAATACTAAACTAAACCAAAGACCTTTTCCATACGGTGAATACCAGCCTCTAGACAAACGGCCTCGTCCTGATGATTGCTCCTCAGCGCATACCACGGTCCCTTCCGGCACACCGTCCATAGCCAATGCTTTGGCGATACTATTGGTCGATTCTAAGCGTTCTTCATACACATAATACCGGCCAAAACTACGGGTTTGTAAGACCCCTTCCATTTCTTCTGGGCTGATCAGATTTGGCTCTTCCAATAAACGATAGCCCTTCTTCGTAAATGATTCGATCACATACCCTCGCTTCCTCAACACTTCTATATGCTTCCATATAGCAGTACGAGATACCTTACAGGCCTCTGACATAGCTTGTCCTGATACAAATTGATTGCGATTTTCTTTTAAAAAGTCTAATATTTCATCTCTCACGGCTTGTCGCCTCCTTACCTTTATCGAGGTTTACAATACGATTGTACAGAGGTACTAGATAAAATGCAAGTGTTTTCTACGCATTTCACCGCTTCATCTATGCCAATTTGATACATAGTATCGTAGATCCGACACGTACAGATAGAAAATGCCATCTATGCCGCAAAAAATACAGTCTATAATGAATCCTAGCATATTTTTATGACCCACAAAAAAATCCTAACACGCTCTTATCACGCACAAAAGGTACCTTCCCCCTAAGGGAAGATACCTTCGTCATACAACCTATTTATTCTTTTGGTGTATCAATTTTATCAGGCATTACAATGCCCGCTGCTTCTAGAGGAGATTCCTCTTTAGCTTGTTCCTCTTCTGGACTCATTAATTTGCCATAGCGGTACAAGTTTTCTACTTGTTTCGCATCAATCGTTTCTTCTTCTAACAAAGCTTGCGCCATATTATGTAAGAACTCGATATTCTCTGTTAACAAGTTCATCACATCACCATAGGCTTCTGCCACGATGCGATGCATTTCATTGTCGATTTTTTCAGCTACAGCTTCCCCGTAATTTCGCTCAGAACCTAAACTTTTACCGAGGAATACTTGCTCTTGATGTTCACCGAATACCAATGGTCCCAACTCATCGCTCATACCTAAACGAGTAATCATTTCACGAGCAATGTTCGTTACCATTTGCAAGTCACCAGACGCGCCACTACTGATTTCTTTCAGAATAATCGCCTCTGCACAACGTCCACCCAATGCTACGCGAATTTGCGCCAACAATTGGGAACGAGTCATATAGTTTTTCTCTTCTTGCGGTAACATCATAGTGTAACCACCAGCACTACCACGAGGAATGATCGTCACTTTGTGAACAGGGTCAGCGTTCGGCCATAAATGTGCCACGATAGCATGACCAGATTCATGGTATGCTGTCAATTCACGTTCTTTTTGACTCACCACATGACTTCTGCGCTCTGGACCATAACTTACCTTTTCACTAGCCTCTTCTAAATCGTGCATGGAAATAGATTTGCGGTCTTGGCGAGCTGCTAATAAGGCCGCTTCATTTAATAAGTTGCTCAAATCAGCCCCAGTAAAACCAGGTACTTTTTTTGCAATCGTTTTTAAATCTACATCAGGATCAAGCGGTTTATTGCGCGCATGAACTTGTAAAATCGCTTCACGACCACGAAGGTCTGGACGACCTACCGTAACTTGACGGTCAAAACGTCCTGGACGCAATAAAGCTGGGTCCAAAATATCTGGGCGGTTAGTTGCTGCAATGGTAATGATACCTTCATTGGCACCAAAGCCATCCATCTCTACCAATAATTGGTTCAATGTTTGTTCCCGTTCATCATGTCCGCCACCTAGGCCTGCGCCACGTTGACGACCTACCGCATCAATTTCATCGATGAAGATAATACATGGTGCATTTTTCTTCGCTTGCGTAAACAAATCCCGCACACGAGACGCACCGACACCGACGAACATTTCCACGAAATCGGACCCACTGATGGTAAAGAATGGAACGCCAGCTTCCCCTGCTACCGCACGAGCTAGCAATGTTTTACCTGTACCTGGAGGTCCATATAATAAAACACCTTTAGGAATCTTAGCGCCAATAGCATTGAATTTAGCTGGATTTTTCAAAAATTCAACTACTTCTTCCAATTCTTGTTTTGCTTCATCTGCACCAGCCACATCTTTGAATGTAACATTCACTTTGCCCTCTCCTTGCATTTTTGCACGAGATTTGCCAAAGTTCATCACACGACCCGATCCACCTTGTGTAGATTGCATCATAAAGAACCAGAATCCAATAATTAATACGATAGGTAATGCAGATGTCAATAAGCTAACCCACCAAGCAGGTTGCTCTGGCGGTTTTGCTGTTACATCTACGCCACCTTCTGCTAGTTTATTAAAAATCCCTGCATCGCTAGGTGCGTACGTAGCGAACTCCGTACCGGATTTTAATTTACCACTAATAGAATGATCCCCTGTAATCGTCACACTCTCTACATTTTTTCGTTGTACCTCTTGTAGGAACGATGTATATGTAATTTCTGATGTATTTTTAGTACCTTCAGAAAACGAGTTGATAGCCGCCACAGCAGCCACAATGATCAACAAATACAGGAGTACGTTTTTTAAGCCTCGCTTCAAATTTTTCTCCTTTCCTATCTTATAATCTAAATTGATACTTATTAATCATATCAAATTTTCTCGAATATATCAACGATTATTGGTAGACTTCCTCTTTCAAAATGCCGATATAAGGCAATTGGCGGAATTTTTCATCATAATCCAAACCGTAGCCAATAACGAACTCATCAGGAATCACGAATCCTTCATAGTCCACATGCACATCTACCTTGCGGCGATCTGGTTTGTTCAACAAGGAGCACAGACGAACGCTGGCAGCCTTACGAGATTGCAAGTTTTCCAGTAAATAGGACAAGGTCGTACCCGTATCCACAATATCTTCCACGACAATAACGTGTTTGCCTTCTACAGGGCGATCCAAGTCTTTCAAAATGCGAACTACCCCACTGCTCACCGTACTGCTACCATAACTAGAGCAAGAGATGAAATCCATTTTTACATCCCCCTGGATATGGCGTGCTAAATCTGTAAAAAATACAATAGCCCCTTTCAATACACCCACAAGGACAATTTCCTTACCCTTATAATCTTCTGTAATTTGACGGCCCAATTCCGCCACTCGTTTTTGAATTTGTTCTTCTGAAAGCAATAATTCTTTCACTTCTTGTATCATAGTAACTCCCTTTCAGTCAGCTCTATTTATTTTCTATGTCACTACATAGAACAACCTTAATTGTATCATATGACGCCAAAACTTGCACCTGACGAAACCGAAATTCTTTTCCTTTCGGTCCTTTCACCAGTGAAAGTAGACTTTCTATCACAGGTTGGCTCAATTGCTCCGGTCGCACATAGGGGCTTAGTATGCGTTTCCACAATCGGCTCACTAGCGCGTCGTGCTCATTCTGTAAGCCATGTTTATCCAACACTAGGCCCTCGCCGTCACGGCTCACATAGTTCGACTCTAACCGCGCCACCTCGCGATCAAAATAAGACGCATCACATTGGGCTAAATGCCCCATACGACCCAGCGCCTGTATCACCTGCGGATATCGTTCTTCGCAAGTGGGCACTAAGACGTGGCGAATCCAATTTCGATCATACGTAGTATCTGCATTCGACGCATCATCTCCATGAAAGCATTGGAGCCATTGGGCATAGTCCTGTAGCACCTGTTTCTTCACCGTCAAACAAGGTCTCCAAATATCACCAGAGAACGTACTCATCCCTTGTAAACCCTCCAAGCCTGATCCACGTAACAGATGCGCTAATATGGTCTCCCCTTGATCATCTAAATGATGAGCAGTCACAATATATTCATAACCCCGTTCCTCAGCGATACCACGCAAATGAGCATAGCGCAATGTGCGCCCCATCATTTCAAAGGATACACCTTCTAAATCCGCCTTCGCCGATACATCTTCTTGTACCGTATAGCAAGGCATACCAAATTGCAACGCATACCATTCTACGAGAGCCACTTCTTCCACTGCCTCTGGTCGTAACCCATGGTCCATAGTAAAGACCCCAGTGTTTGTGAACCCTTCTATATAGAAATAGTGTAGCAAGGCAATGGAATCCACCCCACCTGAGCAAGCTAATAGTAACGGAGTATCCTTTGTGACACGAGTATCCATCGCCCCTGTCATAGCGCTCCTAAGTTGTTGCAGAGTACACCAAGCATCGCCATATAATGCTTTTTCTTGGCTCCGTGTCATAGTCTCTGTGCAATGAAACATGCGTTGTCGATACCTATGATACTGCTCAATACAGCCTTCTTCGTACCATTTGCTCAACATGTGGCGACTATGGTCCACTTGCTCTGCCAACTCTTCCATCGTCAGCAAAGGCACCACCATCTCCACATATTTCCGTGTTTCATTCGCTTTTTCTACTTCGATTACCGTTTGAAAGTCACCTTGACTTTCATAGGCATCTAACAGGCTATCTACTAAAGGCGCCCAAGAATAATAAGACTCTCTATTTGCCACCATATTGTGATTGCCACCCTTCTAATCCATCGGCCTCGCTGATAACGATGGATCCAATTTGATACGTATCCATAAGGGACGTAATAATCTCTGCGCCCGGCACAATAATATCTACTCGACCTGGCTGTAAGCCTTTCACCTGCAATCGTTCCTCACGACTCATATAACGAAGTTGTAATATCATGGCCTCGATGGTACCACGGTCTAATCGATGACCTTGGATGCGTTTGGGATCATAGGACTCCATCTGCAAATCCATCACCGCCAATGTAGTTGCAGTGCCACCAATACCGATGAACTCACCAAACGCGCCTTCAATCGGCAATGGTTCCCACATAGGAGACGTTTCTTCCCACACACGGTGAGGCCCCTCGCTAGACATCTCTTGCATGCGCACAGCCCCAGCGGGATAGGATTTCGTCATATATACACTGTCTCTATGACCTAAGGCAATTTCCGTACTACCCCCACCCACATCGATGGTAGCATAGTGAAAGTTTTGTTCTTCATACACCGTGGCACCTATGAATCCATAGGTTGCCTCTTCATCACCGCTCAATACACGATACTCCATAGGACATACCTCTTGAGCACGCCCTAAAAAATCCTGTCCATTTCCAGATTCTCGAATGGCACTAGTGGCAAGCCCTATACGGATCGTTGCTCCGTAGGCATCCATCACATCTCGTATCTCTTTCAGCGCATCAACACCTCGCACCATCGCCTCTTCTGTTAATGCACCTTCAGGGCTTCGCCGACCTAATTGTGTAGTCCACAACTGCTTTGGCTCATTCATCCATCGGGTTCCGTCATAGGTCCCCAATAAAAGACGAAACGAATTCGACCCTAAATCGACAATACCTAGCTTATCTCCCTTTTGTACACTATATTGCTCCATCTATGTGCCTCTACTTTCTATTTATACCACATAACCCCGTAACCTTAAATATCTCATCATCACCCGTAACCTTGAATATCTCATCATGACCCATAACCTTGGATATCCCATCATTACACATAACCTTGAATATCTAATTATTACACAAAAAAAGTGATACAAATGTATCACTTTCCCTTAACGAACGTAGGGAACTTCCCCTGGCTTAACTAGGCCCAATTCTTCTCTAGCCACACTTTCAATATGCTTATCATCTTCCAGCAGTTTTTTCTGTTCCGACAAGTTTTCATTTTCTTGTTTCAACTCTTGCAATTGTTGTTGTAACTGTTCCTTTTCTTGATTCAAAGTGTGTATCGTATACAGTTGTTGTCCTGCAATCACTACAAATACGATTCCTAAAAGTATCCACGCTTTTCTCCACGTTGTATTTGAGGACTGACGTCGTTTCTTTCTGGTTACTTCTGACATTGTCATCACTCCTGATCTGTATTCTATCTTATATTTGTATTATAGCATATCTAAAAGTTTCCGTGTACACTTCTTACGCAATCCATAACACCTATAGCTTCCGTGAAACACTAAAAAGCGACCCCCGAAGAGGTCGCTTTTTATATGTGAATGTAAGGATTAACTATTCACCTTTGTAGTTCAATACTTTTTGAGTTACAGGTGTTGCATGTTTTTCGAAGTATTGAAGTGCTACTTCTGGGAACATAGCGTATGTTAATACGTCTTCTTCTGTTACGCCAGTGAAGCCTTTAGCTTCAAGATCAGCACGCATTTTTTCCATTTCTGGAGCTACGTCATCAGCTGGACGATGAGTGATAGGAGTTTCGTCACCAATGATTAATTCTTTAATTTCTGGTTTTACAGCTGCTGGAAGTTGACCGTATTTACCACGAACTAGGTCTTTTACTTCAGCTGGTGTAGTGTTGTAACGAGGCAATCCTTGGGATTGGAACAACACGTTCATCATAGCCATTGTACCAACGATTTGGGATGTTGGAGTTACCAATGGAGGGAAGCCAAGATCTTCACGAACGCGAGGCATTTCATCCATTACGTCGAAGAATTTATCAGCCATACCCATTTCTTTCAATTGGTTTTGAGTATTGGACAACATACCGCCAGGGATTTGGTAATGACGAACTTCTGGCAATACTTCATGAGCTGGAGTTAAGCCAAATTCATCAGCGATTTCTTTACGAACACCGCGGAAGTATGTAGCTAATTCACGCATTTTAGCAAGATCTAAACCAGTATCGTATGGAGTGTTTTTGAAGATTTCAACGATAGATTCAGTAGCAGGTTGGCTAGTTGCATGGCCGAATGGGCTCAATGCAGTGTCGATAATATCAACACCAGCTTCAACTGCTTTTAAGTATGTAGCAGATGCTAAACCGCAAGTGAAATGGCTGTGTAAGTCGATATCGAATTTTTCGCCAAATTCTTTGCGTAAGTCTTTTACTAAGGATTCTGCATCGTATGGAGCTAACAAGCCGGACATATCTTTGATGCAAAGGGAATCGATACCCATTTCTTTCAATTCTTTTGCTACTTTTACGAAGCTTTCGTTAGTGTGTACAGGGCTGATTGTGTAAACCATAGTACCTTGTACATGAACGCCTGCTTTGTTACCAGCTTCGATAGCAGCACGCATGTTACGAGGGTCGTTCAATGCGTCGAAAATACGGATGCGGTCCATACCATTTTCTTTTGCTTTGCGAACGAATGCTTCTACCACATCATCAGCATAATGTTTGTAACCCAATAAGTTTTGGCCACGAAGTAACATTTGAAGTGGTGTGTTTTTTAAGTTCGCTTTTAATGTACGAAGACGTTCCCATGGGTTTTCGTCCAAGAAACGGATACAGCTATCGAATGTAGCACCGCCCCAGCATTCCAAAGCATCATAACCAATTTCATCCAATTGTTGTAATGCTGGAAGCATATGGCTCATACGCATACGTGTAGCCAAGATAGATTGATGACCATCACGAAGAACTGTTTCTACTAATCTTACTCTTTTTGCACTCATAATCCTTCTCCTTCACATTGACCCTTCCCTATCAAGACTCTACCACCTGATAGAAGGGGAATTATTAAATACATGAGTTACATATCTCATGTAAATGTACATAACTATATTAGACTACTAAACGTGATATTTGTCAACCAAAGTACATGCTTTTTAGTCATATGAATATTATCGATGTAGTTCCATGTTTTTCCACTATATTAGAGGGATTTTGCCATATTTCTTTCGATATTCATTGTCAACATTTCGACCTTTTACTTCACTTTTTTAGGCGCCGTTTCCAAGATAATGTTCTGTCCATTTCGCTTTACTTGAATGGAAAAGTCCTTTACGTCATCCTTAAAATAGTCCATCTTTATGGCTAGTAGTAACTTCCCAATTTCCGTTTTTACCCGTTCTGTCAAAAACTCTTGGTAGAAGTCATCCTCTGTTTTTTGATCCTTTGGCTTCGCCGTCGCTTTGTTACTCGTACTAGCATCGTCTTTCAATAGGGCTGTTTCAAAGGTCTCTTTTTCTACAAAACCCTTCATCATATCTTCGTCGCTCAATCCTTTTTGGATTTTAAATTTTGCCATTTTTCAATTCCCCCTTTCATTTCTTCCAAAATTTTTACTCTATTATGACTAATTGTTATAGCTATTTATGAAATGTAGTGAATTTTATTACTGAAAGATACAAAATTTTTCCAATTATTGTTTCTTTTTCTCCGTAGAATTGCTATCTTTTGACGCTTCTTTATCCTTCAAAATAGAATCTACCGTAATCTCCGTCAATTCTGTTGGGTTATCGTAGGTATAAATTTTATTAAATCCTACCCCTAATTTACCCTCATAGGCCTCTAGAGCACGATTCTTTTCATCCACTTTCACAATGTAGATCAATTGCCCTTGGGTCACCCCAATTAAGCGGAATTTTCCTGGTGGGTTGATGGCACGCCAGCCACCTTCTGTACCATTGAACATGAATACATCACCAGTGCGCACATTGTCATAGAAGAATCGATCTTCATTGTAGAACATGCCAATGCGTCCAATATCAGAGGCTTGCATATAGACACGGCGCGTATCGTAGTTCGCATCTGTACGATACACACGGTATGCCCCATCGCCAACACGAACTTTCATGTACACTACATTTGTTGCGGCGGAGTACGCCACATCGGTAATGCGTGCACCATTTGGCACTGAGTTAATAGTCGTATCAATTTCATGTTCTGGTGCTTCCGGATCAATACGAGCCAGCACCACATCATCATGACGACCGCCGAATAAACCAACAATAGCTAAATTACGATCCGACATCCATTCAAAATAGGATACTTCTCGCTCTTTTAAATCTAACGTCACCGGCGCTTCTTTGCCTGCCGTGTAGATATCTACTCGATTTTGTTCTACCACCGCCATATATTTATGATCGTGGGAATAATAGCGCGTTCCTTCTTTCACATCTGGAAAGTTCTTATCTACTTCTTCCCCATTGGTGACCTGAAAGTTCGTGGTAGGCGCTAAGTATACTTGGTCTAAATAATAATAGACACCGCCTTGTAAAACTAAGCCCAATAAAAAGGCTGTCGTTACTTTTCCAAAGGTTTTCATAGACTCTCCTATTTCACGATAAATACAGTAGGAATCATGCGTTCACCCAACAAATCGGCAGGTTTATTCACAGTTTTACCATTATAGTACAAGGTCGTACTAGAACCGCCATCTAAGTTAGCCGCAATGACAGCCCCTTCTTGGTATAAAATATCTTGTACATCACGCAATGTAGCCCCTGCAGAGTAGGCTTGACGACCATCGATGACCAAGAATAAAACAGTGCCGTCTTTCTTTTGTGCAATGGCAGTACGAGGCCCAATGCCCCAACCACCATCACCATCGGTGATCATCTTCTTACCGTTCACGATAAGAGGAGGCCCAAAGGTCAAACCTTCTTTGGCGCCCATTTCTTTTAGTTCCCGCTTGTTGTAAGTGCCGGCAATTAAGTTGCCCGCTTTTGTAAAGCCGATGAAATCTACATCTTCATCAGGTCCTACGTCTTTGCCGATGACATATTCTCCATCATGCAAGATAAATCCATAGGGAGAACGACCTGTGCCCGTTCCGTTTGGATCGTGGAACCCGCCACCATTGATGGCCGCTACGGCTCCATTGAGGCGCGCAATATTGCTAGTAGTCTCCCCTTTTTCATTCAACTGTGGCGCCGTAGCCACTTGAATGCGGCGAGGGTCTGGAATTTCCAACAAAAAGCCCGTATACCGATTGGACTCGATTTTACGCAAATTCAAGGATGTATCTTCTTTCACATCGAATTTGAACAGCTCTTGGCTTTCACCAGTGCCCACAGTACCTACAATTTTTTGTAATTCCTCAGGCGTATAGAGCCACGTAATATATTGTGGATGGCGAGACCGTAAAATGGCACCTACCACCGTGCGTTTAATGTTATCAAAAGGCCCAAACAGCACTACGATAGGTGCTGTGATAGCCGTAAATATACACATGAGAAGGATGAATTTTACCCATCCTTTTCTAAAAAAAGAACCCATATAATGCTCCTTATATCTTCCTATCTGAATGATACAGCTCTGTCTTTCAGACATGTTCCATAAACCTATACAATAGGCTATGCGTAATTCTTCTTAAGTTTCTAATTTTCCTAATGTGTCTAGGCGACTAACAATAGACACCCCTTCATAGGCGAACGTTGGATAGACCTCCTGCAAGGGCTCCAATACAAATTGGCGTTCCCAAAAGTACGGATGAGGTACTACTAAATTAGGTTTGTTCACCTGCACGCATTGGCCCCCTTCATTCTCTACCCAAACTATATCTAAATCTAGCGTTCGTGGCCCCCAATGAATCTCTCGCTGTCTTCCCGCCAATCGCTCAATATGTAATATGGTATCTAACATAACGAGAGGTTCCAGGGTGGACTCCACTTTCAACATACCATTCAAAAACGGTCCTTGTTCCACGGGTCCCCATGGAGGTGTCTCAATCCAGCTAGAATGGCTTACACTGCTAACACCGTCTGTGTCCGTCAATTCTGATACAGCGAATGCTAAATACCCTTCCCTGTCACCTAGATTCGAACCGATGCCAATATAATAAGTATACATTATAGTTGACCTCGTATAATTATAACTTCTACATAGTCCAGCACACCTGGTATGGGCGCTTCTGGTTTGCGCACCGTCACTGAAAGTCCCCGTAATCCTTCATAGTGTCCCCAGATGGATTCCGTTATTAGGGTCCCTACACGTTCAATTAAACGATGAGGCGTGCCCTCTACAATCGCTTTTGTGCGCTCATAGATATCCGCATAATTAATAGAGTCTTCTAATTGATCCGACTGACCTGCTTTTGACAAGTCTACTGCGAGGGAAATATCTACAAAGAATCGCTGTCCTATTTCATTTTCACTTGGTAAATTGCCATGGTATCCATAAAATGCCATGTTTCGCAAGTTAATTCTGTCCATTACTCACCTCGTAATAGTACATCCGCCACCGTGATGGCCCGCTTATGCATTTCCACATTGTGAACACGGACCATATCCACGCCTTGAATCATACCGGTAATACAAGTGGCTACCGTTCCTTCATCCCGCTGATCCGCTGGCAATTCATTTAATATGGTGCCAATGAAACGCTTACGACTAGGCGCTAATAGCACTGGATATTCATAGACCGTGATTTCTCCTAATCGTTGGATGACTTCCACATTTTGAGCATAATCTTTGCCAAAACCAATGCCTGGGTCAAGCCAAATATTCTGTGGTTTTACTCCTTCTTTCAAAGCTAAGTCCACAGAAGAGAAAAAGAATGCTTTCATATCATCGATGATATCATCATAATCTGTAGTATTTTGGTTGTGCATGATAATGACAGGCACATCATATTTCGCAGCTACTGCCGCCATATCTTTGTCATATTTTAAACCCCAAATATCGTTTAAAATATGAGCCCCATGGGATAAGGCAAAGTCTGCCGTTTCTGCCCGATATGTATCCACCGATACAGGGATGGTAGACACCTCTAAGACAGGCAATAAAATGTCTTTCATGCGCTGAATTTCCTCAGCAACAGAAATTTGTGTGTGCCCTGGGCGTGTCGATTCTACACCTACGTCGATGATATCTGCACCCTGCTCAATCATCTCTTTCGCATGAGCTACAGCGGTGTCAGAAGTATTGTAACGACCTCCATCAGAAAAAGAGTCGGGAGTGCCATTTAAAATTCCCATAATCAATGTACGGTCTTTTAGCTCTAATTGTTTACCATCTTGCCAGTTGTACTTGCGGTACTTAAACATGATCGTTACCTCCTAATAACACCAATGCTTCCTCGCGTAATGTCCCAATGGGCTCTAATATACCCGTGGCGACTATCGTTTTCGCCACCGTTTCTTGTGCCACTTCACCTTTCATGAGCATGCATAAATGAGTGGCTTCCACCATCACCATGGCGCCCAATGCATCGCCATCTTCTACCAAGGATGTAGCAACGTCATGGGTGAATCGCTCTTGTAATTGTGGACGTTTCGCAAAGACATCTACCAATGCTTTCAAACGGCCTAAGCCAAATACTTTGCCGTCCCGTGGTTGATACACAATGTGTACTTTGCCATAGAAGGGCATCAAATGATGTTCACATATGGAATAAAAGGGAATATGATTCACCGATACCAGACCCGTATGTTCTGTCGTGTACACATCGCCGAGGGCCTCTTTGCCCGTGCTGTGACGTCCAGAAAACAAGCTTTCAAATAAGGTTGCCACACGCTTCGGTGTATCTGTCATATTCTGTGCTTCAAGATCGATACCAAGGCCTTCTAATAATTGGCGCACACCGTCTAGAGCTTG